>NZ_JBOCEF010000040.1:0-48271 GCF_050586345.1 Rhodovulum sp. DZ06 | reverse complement strand
GACATGCTCAAGTCCGCGTCGTATCTACGACAAACCGGACCGCCCGCATGTCCCTTCCATCCATCTTGTCAAACAGCGTTCCGGGCGGGCAAAAGAGCCGCTGACCTGCTTCGTAGCAGGTCCTGCGACCCTGTCCTTTCCGGAGTGTCCGTCAGGGCGTCGCCCCGTCGGTGAAGGCGTATCTAAGGGATTCGCCCGGGGGCGTCAACGCCCCTCGTCGCAAAAACTTCGCTTTTCTCGCCGTGGCCCGATTAACCGGTTCGACACCATCTGCGCGCAGAGTTTCGGGGCCCACGCGGAGACCGCCCATGCCCATGATCTTCAGCCAGGACGTCCGGGGGAGCCCCGCTTCGCTGCAGGACCTGCTGGCGGACACGCCGCTGCTGCGGGCCGCGGTCGGGGCGGACGGCAAGCTGCTCGGGATCAGCGCCGGACTGCGCTCCGCGGCCGGGCTCGGCGCCGCCCCGGTGGAGGGGCTGACGGTCCAGGACCTCCTGACCTGCGACTCGAGCGAGGAGCTGCAGGACCTGCTGATCGAGCATGCCTTCTCGCCCCGCATCTTCACGTTGGACGCGGTCCTGCGCAGCCAGGACGGGATGCCGATGCCGGTCCTCGTCAACGCCTCGCCGCTGGGCGGGCCGGACGGCGCGCCGCAGGGGCGCTTCCTGACCATCATAGAGCTGTCCGACAGCCGCCTGTTCCGCCAGGCCGTGCAGGCGCGGCGGGACGCGCAGCATGCCGACGCGCTGAAGACGCGCCTGCTCGCGCAGGTGAGCCACGAGGTGCGCACGCCCCTCAACATCGTCATGGGTTATATCCAGCTCGCCCGCGCGGGACGGGTCGGAGAGGACGAGGCCCGGCATCTCGACACCGCGCTGGCCGCGATCGCCGCGCTGACCACGCAGCTGGGCGCCGTGCTCGACCGGGCGCAGGCCTCCGCGCAGGCCCCCGCGCTCAACATCGCGCCCTTCGATCCGGCCGCGGCGGTGCAGGGGCTGTGCGCGCGGATGGCCCGGACGGGCGGCCCCGGCGGGGGCCCCGCGCCCGAACCGGTGCGGTGCAACGTCGATCCCGCCCTGCCCCGCAGCCTCGAGGGCGACGTCACGCGGATCGAGGAAGCGCTCGGCGCCCTTGCCGAAGCGGCGCTGGCGGCGCCGGGGGCGGGCCCCGTCTCGCTTCACGCGCGGGCGCTGGGGTGCGAGGGCGCGGCCTGGCGGCTGCGGCTGAGCGTCTGCGCCGGCGGCGCCTTCGATCCCGCCGCCGCGGACCTCGCCGGGTGCTGCGCGATCGCGGCGCGGATGGGCGCCGAGGTGGGCGTGGAGCGGTGCGGCCCGGACGGCGAGGGCTGCGTGCATCTCGAACTGGTGCTGCCCGAGGGCGAACCCCGGGCCGCCGCCGCCCCGCTGGCCGCCGCCTCGGGACCGTCGCGCCGCGTGCTGGTGGCCGAGGACGACCAGCGCAACCGCCGCCTGCTGGGCGAGGCGCTGGCGCGGATGGGGCACGAGGTGCGCTTCGCCGTGGACGGGCGCGAGGCGGTGAAGGCCTGCGCCGCGCATCGCTTCGACGTGGTGCTGATGGACATGCGGATGCCGCACATGCGCGGGGACGAGGCCGCGCGGCGCATCCGCACCGAGGGGCGCAACCGCGAGACGCCGATCATCGCCGTCACCGCCAACCCGGTGGACGACGAGGGCGGGCGGGTCGAGGATGCGGGGTTCGACGACGTGTTGATGAAGCCGCTGGACCTAGGCGCGGTGCGCGCGCTGATCGACGCGCTGCCCGCCCGCTGAACCGCCGACATCCTCGCGCGCGCGGCGCTTGTGCTCGAGATGCGTGACGAAGCTGCGCAGGTCCTGGGGCGAGACCGGCTTGCGCAAGACCATGGCGATGTTGTCGCCCATCTCCAGCAACTCGCCATAGGCGAAGCAGTCGGCGCCGGTGATGACCATGACCTGGGCGTCGGGATTGTTGTAGACGGCGACCCGCGCCAGCGAGAGCGCCCCGCCCCCCGGCATGAACAGGTCGAGCACCAGCAGGTCGAAATCCTGCACGCGCATCTGGTTCACCGCCTGGTTGCCGTCGGTGCAACAGGTGACGTCGTGGCCGTCGGCACGCAGCGCGATCGCCCACAGCTCGGCCAGGTCGGCGTTGTCGTCCGCTACCAGGCACTTCATCCGGCCACTCCCCAGCCCATTCGTCCTCGGACAAAATCCTACGCAGGAATGTTTGCTCACGCGTAAATTAGGAACTTGTTGACGTCGCTGGCCTTCAAAGGTGCGCGCCGAACCCGGGTTTTGCAACCTGAACGTGGGTTCGACGCGATCAATTCGCATGGCGCTGCAGCGCCGCTCCGGGGGCTTGCACTTTTCGCTAGGTAAAGGGGCCGCGCGCCGAAGCGCGCGGCCCCCTTCTCGGACTTCCCGGTCGAATCGCGGGCGGGACGCGCCCGCCGCGATCCGGGTCAGTGCAGGGTGGCCTCGCCGCCCTGCCCGGCCGACGCCGCCGCGCCCGGCGGCGGCACGATGCGGTCGCCCACCACCAGCCCCTCGGGGCCCGCGGTCACGTCCACCTCGGAGCCGTCGCGGACCTGGCCCGACAGCAGCAGCTCGGCCAGCGGATCCTGCAGCGCCTTCTGGATCACGCGCTTGAGCGGCCGGGCGCCGTAGACCGGGTCGTAGCCCTTGTCGGCCAGCCAGGTCCGGGCGTCCTCGGACAGCGCGAGACCGATCTTGCGATCCGCCAGCCGCTGCTCGAGCTGCGCGAGCTGGATGTCCACGATCCCGTCCATGTTCGCGCGGCTCAGCCGGTCGAACAGCACGATCTCGTCGAGCCGGTTCAGGAACTCGGGCCGGAAATGCGCCCGGACCGCCTCCATCACCATGGCGCGCGCGTCATCCGCCTTGCCGTCCGCGGGCAGGTTCGACAGGAACTCCGCCCCGAGGTTGCTGGTCATGATGATCAGCGTGTTGCGGAAATCGACCGTCCGCCCCTGCCCGTCCGTCAGGCGCCCTTCGTCGAGCACCTGCAGCAGGACGTTGAAGACGTCCGGATGCGCTTTCTCCACCTCGTCGAACAGCACGACCTGGTAGGGCCGGCGCCGCACCGCCTCGGTCAGAACCCCGCCCTCGTCATAGCCGACATAGCCCGGGGGGGCGCCGATCAGCCGCGCGACGGCGTGCTTCTCCATGAACTCGGACATGTCGATCCGGGCCATGGCCTGGTCGTCGTCGAACAGGAACTCGGCCAGCGCCTTGGTCAGCTCGGTCTTGCCGACGCCGGTCGGGCCGAGGAACAGGAAGCTGCCCAGCGGCCGGTGCGGATCGTTCAGACCCGCTCGCGCCCGGCGCACGGCGTTGGACACGGCGGTCACCGCCTCGGACTGGCCGATGACGCGGCGCCCGATCGCCTCTTCCATGCGCAGCAGCTTCTCGCGCTCGCCTTCCAGCATCTTGTCCACCGGCACCCCGGTCCAGCGGGAGACGACCGCCGCCACGTGCTCGGGCGTCACGGCCTCTTCGACCATGACGTCCGCCTCGGCCTCGGCCTCCTCCGCCGCCGCGAGGTCCTTCTCGAGCTGCGGGATCACGCCATAGGCGAGCTCGCCCGCCTTGGCCAGGTCGCCCTGGCGCTTGGCGGCGTCGAGATCGGCGCGGGCCCGGTCGAGCTTCTCCTTCAGGTCCCGCGCGGCCCCGAGCTTGTCGCGCTCGGCCTGCCAGCGGGCGGTCAGGACGTCCGATTCCTCCTGCAGCGACGCAAGGTCGGCATTCAGCTTCTCCAGCCGCTCCTTGCTCGCGGCGTCGGTCTCCTTCTTCAGGGCCTCCGCCTCGATCTGCTTCTGCAGGATCTCGCGGTCCAGCGCGTCGAGCTCCTCGGGCTTGCTGTCCACTTCCATGCGCAGACGGCTCGCGGCCTCGTCCATCAGGTCGATGGCCTTGTCGGGCAGGAACCGGTCGGTGATGTAGCGGTTCGAGAGCTGCGCGGCGGCCACCAGCGCGCTGTCCGCGATGCGGACGCCGTGGTGAACCTCGTACTTCTCCTTGATCCCGCGCAGGATGGAGATCGCGTCCTCCACCGTCGGTTCGGTCACCATCACCGGCTGGAACCGGCGGGCGAGGGCGGCGTCCTTCTCCACGTGCTTGCGGTACTCGTCGAGCGTGGTGGCGCCGACGCAGTGCAGCTCCCCGCGCGCCAGCGCAGGTTTGAGAAGGTTGGACGCATCCATCGCGCCGTCCGCCTTGCCGGCGCCGACCAGGGTGTGCATCTCGTCGATGAACAGGATCACGCCGCCCGCGGCCGCGGTGACCTCGGACAGGATCGCCTTCAGGCGCTCCTCGAACTCGCCGCGATATTTCGCGCCGGCGATCAGCGCGCCCATGTCGAGCGCCATCAGGGACTTGTCCTTCAGGCTCTCGGGCACGTCGCCGTTGACGATGCGGATGGCGAGGCCCTCCGCGATCGCGGTCTTGCCCACGCCCGGCTCGCCGATCAGCACCGGGTTGTTCTTGGTGCGGCGGGACAGGACCTGGACGGTGCGGCGGATCTCCTCGTCGCGGCCGATCACCGGGTCGATCTTGCCCTCGCGGGCCGCCTCGGTCAGGTCGCGCGCGTATTTCTTCAGCGCGTCATAGCCTTCCTCGGCGGAGGCGCTGTCGGCGGTGCGGCCCTGGCGCAGGTCGTTGATCGCCTGGTTGAGGCCCTGCGCGGTGACGCCGCCCGCGGCCAGCGCCTTGCCCGCCGCGGTCTTGGAGAGCGCGAGCGCCAGCAGCAGCCGTTCCACGGTGACGTAGGAATCGCCGGCCTTCCTGGCGATGCCCTCCACCTCGGCGAAGACGCGGGCCAGGGACTGGTCGACATGGATGTCGCCGCCCTGCACCTTCGGGTTCTTCGACAGCGCGAGGTCGTTGTCCTGGCGCACGCGCGCCGCATCGCCGCCCGCGCGGGCGATCAGCCCGGCGGCCATGCCCTGCTCGTCGTCCAGGAGGGCCTTCAGAAGGTGTTCGGGGGTGATGCGCTGGTGGTCTTCACGCATCGCGATGGTCTGCGCCGCCTGCACGAAGCCGCGGGCGCGATCGGTGAATTTCTCGAAATTCATCCGTCTCTCCTGTGATCAGCGCCGGTCTGGGGGACGCCCGCATCCGCGGCGCGTTCCGGGGTCCGGCCCGGGGGCGCGAGGGGCCCGACACGCGGCGCCTCTCGCTGGTACAGGAGTGATATGGGCGCCGCTTCGCCCCCGCTCAAGAGGGCGTGAAGCCCTTTTCAGCGCTGCATTTCCAGCAGGTACATGACGACGTCCTCGACCTCCTGCGCCGTCAGGATGGTCTTGCCGATCAGCTCGGGCTTGGTGCGCGCGCCGCTGCGCTCGACATAAAAGCCGGGCATGATCGTCTCGTCCCCGAACATCCGCTTGGGGTCGACCAGGATGGCGCGCAGCTCGGACTTGGTGAAGCGCTCGCCCACCCAGTTCAGGTCCGGGCCGATATTCCCGAGGAAGCCCACCGCCTCGACGTCGAAATTGTGGTGGCAGGCGACGCAGTTGCCGCGCTTCTCGTCGATGAACACCTCGAGGCCGCGGAACGCCTTGCCGCGCCGGTTCAGCAGCGGCTTGCGGATGTCGTAATCGTCGTTCCACTTCACGTCTTCCGGGGCGACGACCTTGAGGGGCTTCTCCGCCTTCGCGGCGAGGGCGGGGCCGCCCGCGGCAAGGCCGACCGCGAGGGCCGCGGCGCCGAGGAGCGCGCTGATCGCTTGGCTTCGCATTGCTGTCGTTCCTTCTACACGTTACGCACGCTGCGCGAGGGGGAGGCAGCCTTGCGCCCGGGACCGGCCGGATAAGCGACGCCGCCGGCGGACGGACGCATGCCCCCCTGAACTGAGCGGCACGTAACACGCTCGCCCCCCGCGTGAATTGAGTTGGATCAATTCGCGAACGCGCAGATGAACGCCCCAGGCAGCCGCGCAGCAGCCGCACGCCAACGGAGACCGCCATGACCGACGCCCCCGCCCCCGCCGCCGCCCCCTCCGCGGGCTCCGACCGCCTGATCGTCGCCCTCGACTTGCCCGACGCGGTGTCGGGGCTCGAGATGGTCGACCGGATCGGCGACGCCGCCAGCTTCTACAAGATCGGCCTCGGGATGCTGACCGGCGGCGGGCTGGCGCTGGCGATGGAGCTGAAAGACAAGGGGAAACGCGTCTTCCTCGACATGAAGCTGTTCGACATCGGCAACACGGTCGAATCCGCCGTGCGCGGGCTGGCGCAGTTCGAGCTCGACTTCCTGACCGTGCATGGCGACCCGCACGTGGTGCGCGCCGCGGTGGCGGGCCGGGGCGACAAGCCGACCAGGATCCTCGCCGTCACCATCCTCACCTCGCTCGACCGCGGCGACCTCGATGCGGCGCTGATCAAGCAGGGCGAGATTCGCGACATCGTGCTGGAACGCGCGCGCGCCGCGCTGCTGGCCGGGGCCGACGGGCTGATCGCCTCGCCGCAGGAGGCGGCGATGATTCGCGCCCTGCCCGAGGCGGCCGGCAAGCTGATCGTCACCCCCGGCGTGCGCCCCGCGGGCGCCGCGCTCGGCGACCAGAAGCGCGTCGCCACCCCGGCGCAGGCCATCGCCGACGGCGCCGACCACATCGTGGTGGGCCGCCCGATCTACAAGGCCGCGGATCCGCACGCCGCCGCCGCCGCGATCCAGGCCGAACTCTCCGGCATTTGAGCATGTGAAAGGCGCGCGCGGCGGCGGCGGCCCTTCCCGCCGCCGCCGCCGCGGCTATACTCCGCCCATGATCGATCCCACCGGCATTCACATCAGGCGGCCCATCGGCGCGAGCGGCGCCGTGGTCTTCAGCTCGCCCCATTCGGGCCGGATCTATCCGCAGAGCATGATCGACCGCGCCCGCCTGTCGCCGCTGGCCCTGCGCAAGTCCGAGGACGCCTTCGTCGAGGAGCTGTTCGCGGCCGCGCCCCGCTATGGCGCGCCGCTGATCCATGCCGACGCGCCGCGGGCTTACGTCGATCTCAACCGCGCGCCCGAGGAGCTGGACCCCGCGCTGATCGAGGGGGTGAGCGCGCCGGGCCTGAACCCGCGCCTCGCCGCCGGGCTCGGGGTGATCCCGCGCGTGGTGGCGGAGGGCGTCGCGATCTATGACGGCAAGCTGACGCGCGAGGAAGCCGCCGCCCGCCTGCAGGCGGTCTGGCGGCCCTATCACGACGCGCTGGCGGGCCTGCTCGAGGCCGCACGGGCAAGGCACGGCTTCGCGGTGCTGGTCGACTGCCACTCGATGCCCTCGGATGCCGTGCGCGGCGCCGGGCGGCGCGGCGGCCACGGGGCCAAGCGGCCCGACGTGGTGCTGGGGGACCGGTTCGGCGTCTCCTGCGCGCCCTGGCTGACGGAACGGGCCGAGCGCGCCTTCGCCGCCGCGGGCCTCTCGACCGCGCGCAACGCGCCCTTCGCGGGCGGCTACATCACCCAGCGCTACGGGCGCCCGTCGCGCGGGGTCCACGCGATCCAGATCGAGCTTGACCGGGGGCTCTATCTCGACGAGGCGCGGCTGGAGAAATCCACGGGCTTCGAGGGGCTGCGCCGGGCGCTGGAGCCGGTGATCGCGGCGCTTTCGGCCGCCGATTCCGGGGCGCTGGCCGCCGAGTGAGCGGTCGGGCGCCGGGCCGCGCCGCCGAAATTTCGTGATTCCGACCCAAAACCAAAAAAAAGGGCCGCGTCGAAACGCGGCCCAAGTCTAGGGAGGAAACGCCCAGAAGGGCGGTGACGTCAGACGTCACAAGAAAAAGATACGGGTGCAGCGCAGCATGCGCAAGCTGCAAGAAGTGACGTTAACGTCAATATCCGCACAAGCCACTGATATGGCTCAAAAAAATTTCTGTCATACCTTTGGGCCATGCCGCTGCGTTGCAGCGTGAAATGGCACTTGCCCAAACCGTGGGCGCCATTCCGGCGATTTCATGGCGAAACGGACATGCCCGAAGCGGGGCGCCCTTACGTCATTTGAGGGCCCGCCCCTTGAGAATCGCGTCCCCGCCATAGAGCGCGCGAATCCGGTCCGAGGCCGCCTCCACCGCCCGCCGCCGCCCGGCGTCCGGGTCCAGCAGGTCGCCCACGCCGCCGCCCTGCCCCTCGGGCGCGAGGCCCGAGATCCCGACGCCGATCAGCCGGAACGGCCCGCGCGCCAGCTCCGCCCGCAGCATCGGCCCCGCGGCGCGCCAGATCTCGTCCGCCAGCTGCGCCGGGGCCGCGCCGGTGGCGCTGCGGGTCAGAAGCCGGAAATCCGCCTGCCGGAGCTTGAGCGTCACCGTCCGCCCGCACAGCCCCTTGGCCTTGGCGCGGTCGGACACCTTCTCGGCCAGCCGCCAGAGATGCCCTTCCAGCAGCTCCGCGCCGCCGATGTCCTCCTCGAAGGTGGTCTCGGCCGAGATGCTCTTGGGCTTCGAATCGCGCTTCACCGGCCGGTCGTCCTCGCCCCGCGCCAGCTGCGACAGGCGCAGGCCCATGGCGCCGAACAGCGCCACCAGCCGCTGCGGCTCGGCCTGACGCAGGTCCGAGAGGCGCCGGTAGCCCTCGCGCTCCAGCTTGCGCCGCCCCGCCGCCCCCACGCCCCAGATCGCCGAGACCGGCATCGGCGCCAGCAGGTCCATCGTCTCGGCCTTGCCGATCACCGAGAAGCCGCGCGGCTTGTCCATGTCGGAGGCCATCTTGGCGAGGAACTTGTTGTGCGACAGGCCCACCGAGATGGTCACCCCCAGCGCCGCCTCCACCTGTTTCGCCAGTCGCGCGAGCTGCTCGGCGGGCGGCCCGGACAGGCGCTCGGTCCCGCGCAGGTCGAGGAACGCCTCGTCGAGGCTGAGCGGTTCGACCAGCGGCGTGCGCGCATCCATCATCGCGCGGATCTGGCGCGAGACCTCGACGTAACGGTCCATCCGCGGCTTCACCACCACCGCCTGGGGGCACAGGCGCAGCGCCTGGCCCATCGGCATGGCGCTGCGCACGCCGTTGATTCGGGCGATGTAGCAGCAGGTCGACACCACGCCCCTCTTGCCGCCGCCGACGATCACCGGCTTGTCGCGGATCTCGGGCGAATCGCGCTTCTCGACCGACGCGTAGAAGGCGTCGCAATCCATGTGCGCGACGCCGAGATCGAACAGCTCCGCATGGCGCAGGATGCGCGGGGAGCCGCAGGACGCGCAGCGCAGCGCCCCGGGGTCGGGGCGGGCGAAGCAGTCGCGGCACAGGGTCTGGAGCGGGGCGGCGGCGGTCATGGCGGGGCGCAGGATACGGCGCGGCGCGCCGGGGCGGGAGGGGGATTCGCGAAGGCGGGCGCGGTCTGCTGACATCGCCGCGGGGGGCGCTTCGCCCGGCCTCGGGGGGCCGCAGGGGCCCCCGCTCGACCGACCGAGCCGCGCCGGGCAGGCCGCGCGCCCGCCCCAGGCGCCGGGACAGGCGCGGCGGCAAGCGGAAGCGCGACGCGGCGGGGAGCAGGGCGGGCCGGATGCGGGGGCGGAGCGAAGCTGCGGTCCCGCGATGGGCCGGTCTGCGCCCCGCCGCAAAAAGAAACGGCCCGGGTTCCTCTCGGAACCCGGGCCGCGCATCATTCAGGGGCGCGAGGGTCAGGCGACCTTCGGCGCCGCCTCCTTCACGTCGTCGCCGACATAGGGATCGTACTGGGCGAAGTTCTCCGAGAACATCTCGACCAGCTTCCTGGCCTGCACGTCATACGCCTCGCCGTCTTCCCAGGTCTGGCGCGGATCGAGCAGAACGTCCGCGACGCCCGGCACCGACACCGGCACGTCGAAGCCGAAGTTCGGATCCTTGCGGAACTCGGCCTCGTTCAGCGAGCCGTCCAGGGCCGCGGTCAGCAGCGCGCGGGTCGCCTTGATCGGCATCCGCGAGCCCTTGCCATAGGCGCCGCCGGTCCAGCCGGTGTTCACCAGCCAGCAGACCGCGCCATGCTCGGCGATCTTGTCGCGCAGCAGCGCGCCGTAGACTTCCGGGCGACGCGGCATGAACGGGGCGCCGAAGCAGGTCGAGAAGGTCGGCGACGGCTCGGTCACGCCCTTCTCGGTGCCGGCGACCTTCGAGGTGAAGCCCGACAGGAAGTGGTACATCGCCTGCGCCGGGGTCAGCCGCGCGATCGGCGGCAGGACGCCGAACGCGTCGCAGGTCAGCATCACCACGTTCTTCGGCGCGCCGCCGAGGCCGGTGTCCGAAGCGTTGGAGATCGCCTCGAGCGGGTAGGCGCAGCGCATGTTCGGGGTCAGGCTGTCGTCTTCGAAGTCGAGCTCCAGGGTGTCCTTGTCGTACACCATGTTCTCGATCACCGTCGCGAAACGCTGGGTGGTCGAGAAGATCTCCGGCTCGGCCTCGGGGCTCAGCGAAATGGTCTTCGCGTAGCAGCCGCCCTCGAAGTTGAACACGCCCTGGTCGGTCCAGCCATGCTCGTCATCGCCGATCAGCGTGCGCGACGGGTCGGCCGACAGCGTGGTCTTGCCGGTGCCCGACAGGCCGAAGAACACGGCCGAATCGTCCGGGTTCCCGATCGCGTGGTTGGCCGAGCAGTGCATCGCCATCACGCCCTTGCCGGGCAGGATGTAGTTCAGCACCGAGAACACGGATTTCTTGTTCTCGCCCGCATAGGACGTGCCGCCGATCAGGATCAGCTTGCGCTCGAAGCTGATGGCGATGACGGTCTCGGACCGGCAGCCATGCTTCGCCGGGTCGGCGCTGAAGCTCGGGCAGTTGATGATGTTGAACTCGGGCACGAAGCTCTCGAGCTCGGCGCGCTCCGGACGGCGCAGCAGGTGGCGGATGAACAGGCCGTGCCAGGCCAGCTCGGTCGTCACGCGCACGTTCAGGCGGTGATGCTCATCCGCGCCGCCGAACAGATCCTGCACGAAATACTCCTTGCCCTTCATGTGGGCGAGCATGTCGAGCCGCAGCTGTTCGAAGGCCTCGGGGGCCATCGGCTTGTTGTTTTCCCACCAGATCGTGTCTTCGACCGAGTCTTCGCGGACGACGAACTTGTCGAGCGGGGAGCGGCCGGTGTGCTTGCCGGTCGAGACCAGGAGCGTGCCGCCCTGGCCGATCTCGCCTTCGCCGCGCGCGACCGCCTGGGTCATGAGCGCGGGCTCGATCAGGTTGTAATGAACCGCCTTCAGATCGGACGCGCCGATGGTGGACAGGCTGTGAGCAGGATTGAAGGTCCCGTGCTCCATGGGTTGATCTCCTCGCAATGTCATCTCTGCCGCGGCGCAGGACCGGAAGTCGACCGGCGGAGGGCCCGCGCTCGTGGGCCATCGGCAGTGAATGCCCCCCCCGCCCCAACACGGGGAGGATCGCGCGCCGCTGAACCGGCGCTGGCGGGGGCTATATCATGTCGGCAATTTTATTACAGGCCCATTCTGCACGCCCCCGAACGTCACAATGGCGCATCCTCGCCGCATCCCTGCCGTTTTCGAAGCGTCATTTCTGCGCCATATGAGATGATGGGCGCGCGCCCTCCCGGCGCCGCAAGCCGGGGGACGACCCCCGCGCGCCATGAACCGGAGGCCCCGCCATGACCCAGATCGCGCTGATCGACGATGACCGCAACATTCTTACCTCGGTCTCGATCGCCCTCGAATCCGAAGGGTTCGACGTGCGCACCTATACCGACGGGGCCGCGGCGCTCGCCGCCCTCACCTCGACGCCGCCGGACCTCGCCGTGCTCGACATCAAGATGCCGCGCATGGACGGGATGGAGATGCTGCGCCGCCTGCGCCAGACCTCGGACCTGCCGGTGATCTTCCTCACCTCGAAGGACGAGGAGATCGACGAGGTGCTGGGCCTGCGCATGGGCGCCGACGATTACGTGCGCAAGCCCTTCTCCCAGCGCCTTCTCATCGAACGGATCCGCGCGGTGCTGCGCCGGCGCGAGGCGGCGGGCGAGGAGACGGCGGCCTCCGAGGCCGACAAGGCCATCGTGCGCGGCAAGCTGTCCCTCGACCCGTTGCGCCATTCCTGCACCTGGGGCGGCGAGGGGGTGACCCTGACGGTGACCGAGTTCCTGATCCTCCAGGCCCTCGCCCAGCGCCCCGGCTTCGTCAAATCCCGCGACCAGCTGATGGACGCGGCCTATGACGACCAGGTCTATGTCGACGACCGCACCATCGACAGCCACATCAAGCGCATCCGCAAGAAGTTCCGCGCCGTCGACAACGACTTCGCGTCGATCGAGACGCTCTACGGCGTCGGCTACCGCTTCCGCGAGGTCTGATCCCGACCATGGCCGCCTTCGACAGCGCCTCCGATCCCGCCGATGACGGCGCCGCGCATGCCCCCGGCGCCGCGCCGGCGCGCGCGGCGCCGAAGGCGGGCGCCAACCGCAAGACCCCGCCGCCCCACCGCGTCGGCGCCGGGTCGGCGGCGGCCGAGGGCGCGCGCTGGATCGGCCAGGCCGCGCGGCGCACGTCCCTGACCCGCCGCATCGTCGGGCTCAACCTCATCGGCCTCGGCCTGCTGGTCACCGGCGTCCTCATCCTCAACGATTTCCGCGGCAAGCTGATCGAGATGCGCACCGAGGCGCTGGAGACCCAGGGCCGCATCATCGCCATCGCCATCGGCGAATCCGCCTCGGATTTCGACGCGCCCACGCGGCTCGACCCCGATCGCGCCATGGCCGTCCTCCAGCGCCTGACCGAACCCGTCCACGTGCGCGCCCAGATCTTCGACCGCGGGGGGCGGCTGATGCGCGACACCGCGCTCGCCCCCGGCGGGGGGCTCGAGACCATCGACCCCCTGCCCCCCGCCGAAGTGGTGCAGACCGAACCGGCCGAGGCCGCCCTGCAATGGTTCGAGGACCAGCTGCGCGCCGTGCGCGCCTCGCTCCTCTCCGACGGGCCGGACCTCGAGACCATCGGCGGCGCGGCCGAGGCGCAGGAGGTCTACGCGGCCCTCGGCGGCGCCACCGCGCGCGGCGAGCGGGTGAACGAGCGGGGCGAGCTGATCGTCTCCGTCTCCATCCCCATCACCCGGCTGCGGGCGGTGCTCGGCGTGCTGGTCCTGTCGACCCAGGGCGGCGACATCGACGCCATCGTGCAGTCCGAGCGGATGTCGATCCTGCAGGTGTTCCTCGTGGCCCTCGCCACCTCCATCGTGCTCTCGGTGCTGCTGGCCAACGCCATCGCCCGGCCGCTGCGCAAGCTGGCCGAGGCGGCCGAGGATTCCGAGCGCGGCGGCGGGCGGCGGCGCGGGCGGTCCGAGGTCAAGCGCGTCGAGATCCCCGATTTCACCCGGCGGCGGGACGAGATCGGCGACCTCTCGGCCGCGCTTCAGCGCATGACCCGCGCCCTCTACACCCGGATCGAGGCGACCGAGGCCTTCGCCGCCGACGTGGCGCACGAGATCAAGAACCCCCTCACCTCGCTGCGCTCGGCGGTCGAGACCATGCGCCTGGCGCGCACCGACGATGCGCGCGAGCGGCTGACCCAGGTGATCGAGCACGACGTCGCCCGGCTCGACCGGCTCGTGACCGACATCTCCAACGCCTCGCGCCTCGACGCCGAGCTGGTGCGCGAGGCGCGCGAGCCGTTCGACCTGCGCGCGCTGCTCGACCAGCTGGTGGAATACAATGCCGACCGGGCGCGGGAGAGGGGCGCGCGGCTCACGGCGCAGCTGCCCGCCGGGCCGATCGAGATCGTCGGCCTCGAGGGCCAGATCGCGCAGGTCTTCGTGAACCTGATCGAGAACGCCATCTCCTTCTCGCCCGAGGGCGGGCGGATCCTGGTCCGGCTCGAGCGCCCCGAGGGCGGCGTGGTCGCCGCGATGGTGGAGGATGACGGGCCGGGCATCCCGGACGACAATCTCGGCTCGATCTTCGAGCGGTTCTATTCCGAGCGCCCGGACGAGGAGAGCTTCGGCGACCATTCGGGCCTCGGGCTGTCGATCTCGCGCCAGATCGTGGACGCGCATGGCGGGCATATCCGGGCCGAGAACCGCGGCCCGGCGGGGGACCCGCGCCGCGGCGCCCGCTTCGTGGTGGAGCTTCCGGGGTGAGCGGGGCCGAGGCCCCGATCCTCGCCGCCGGGGACGGCCCCGTCATCCTCCATGCCTCCTGCGTCGCCCTGCCCGGGCCCTCGGGCGCGCCGCTGGCGGCGCTGATCCTCGGGCCCTCGGGCGCCGGCAAATCCACCCTGGCGCTGGACATCCTGTCGCGCGGCGGGATCCTCGTCTCCGACGACCGCACGCGGGTCCGCCGCGACGGCGGCCGCCTGCTCGCCGCTTGCCCCTCCCCCGCCCATCGCGGGCTGATCGAGGCGCGCGGCGTCGGCCTGCTGCGGGTCCCCGCGCTGGAGGAGGCCGAGGCGGTCCTGGTCGTGGACCTTTCGGCCGCCGAGGGGGACAGACTGCCGCCCCCCCGCCGCGCGCTGTTGCTCGGGCGGGCGCTGCCGCGCATTCTCGGGGCCGCGGGGGATCGCGCGGGGACCGCCCCGTTCGGGCCGCCCGCGCTGGCTGCGGCGGTCGCGCTTCTGCTGCGCGGCGGCGGCGCGCCGGAACCCGTCTGACGCACCCGTCTGACGCGCCCGTCCGAGGCGCCCCGACCGCGGACCCAGGACCGAGGACCGAAACCCCGATGACCGACACGCCCGACGCTCAAGCGGCCGAAGACGGCGACGCCCCGACCCGCATCGTGCTGGTCACGGGCCTGTCGGGCGCGGGCAATTCCACCGCCATCCGGGTGCTCGAAGACCTCGGACACGAGGCGATCGACAACCTGCCCCTCTCCTTCATCGCCCGGCTCGCCTCGGGCGAAGCGGCGCCCGAACCCGGCGCCCCGCCGCGCCCGCTGGCGCTCGGCGTCGACGTGCGCACCCGCGGCTTCACCCCCGACGCCTTCCGCGCCCGCCTGCGCGCGATGCGCGCCGACCCGGGGCTGGACGTGCGCATGGTGTTCCTCGACTGCGCGCCCGACACGCTGGTCGACCGGTTCAAGACCACCCGCCGCCGCCATCCCCTCGGCGCCGAGGGCGGGATCGAGGGCGGCATCACGCTCGAGCGCGAGCTGCTGGCGCCTTTGCGCGAGCGCGCGGACATCGTCATCGACACCACCGCGCTCAGCCCGCATGACCTCAAGGCCCGCCTCGCCGCTTTCATCGCCGAGGAGGGCGGCCCGCAGGCGGAACTGGCGATCTCGGTCCAGTCCTTCAGCTTCAAGCGCGGCGCCCCGCGCGAGGCCGATTCGGTGTTCGACTGCCGCTTCCTGCGCAACCCGCACTGGCAGGCGGAGCTGCGCCCGATGGACGGGCGCGACGCCCCGGTGCGCGAACACGTCGAAGGCGACCCGCTCTACGCCCCGTTCCTTGACCGGGTCGCTGAATTGACGATGATGCTCCTCCCGGCCTACCGACGTGAGGGGAAGGCCTATTTCTGCATCGCGCTCGGATGCTCGGGCGGCCGGCACCGCTCGGTCGCCGCGGCCGAGGAGCTTGCCGCGCGGCTGCGCACCGAAGGCTGGCGGGCCGCGCTGCGCCACCGGGAGCTGGACGCCGGGAGCGGCTGAGCGCCCGGCGCGAGGGCCGGGGCGCCAGGGCCGGGGAAATGTATCGGGGGGCGCGGGCGCGGCAGGGGCGCGGGCGCCGCCCATGAATGATGAAACGCAGGCGAGCGGCGTGGGCCACACGGCCCCCGCCCGGGAAGGAGCCGCAACGCATGATCGGTCTGGTGATCGTGGCCCACGGGGGCCTCGCGACCGAATTGCTCGCAGCCATGGAGCATGTCGTCGGCCCCCAGCCGGGCGCCCGCGCCATTCCCGTGACGCCGGACGCGAACCTGCCCGAGCTGCAGAAGGTGATCCTGTCGGCGGTGGAGGAGGTCGATGACGGCTCCGGCGTCATCCTGATCACCGACATGTTCGGCGGCACCCCCTCCAACCTCGCCATGTCCGCGATGACCCGGCCCGACGTGGACGTGATCTACGGCGCCAACCTGCCGCTGCTGGTCAAGCTCGCGAAATCCCGGCGCCTGCCGATGGCCGAGGCCGCCGGCGCCGCCGTCGCGGCGGGCGTCAAATACGTGGACAGCGCCGGCGGCATCCTCGCCGCCCGCCGCGCCCGCGCCTGACCCGCGCGGCCCGAAGACCCAGGAACCTGACCCACCGCATGTCCGAGAAAACCGTCGCCGCCGCAGGGCCCCGCACCCTCTCCATCATCAATGACAAGGGCCTGCACGCGCGCGCCTCGGCCAAGTTCGTAGCCACGGTCGAGGGGCATGACGCAAGCGCGACGGTGACCCGGGACGGGATGGACGTGGCCGGCGATTCGATCATGGGGCTGCTGATGCTCGCCGCCGCCAAGGGCTCGACCATCGAGGTGGAGACGGAAGGCCCCGAGGCGGAGGCGCTGCTCGACGCGCTCGACGCGCTGGTCGCGGGACGCTTCGGCGAGGAAAGCTGAAGGCAGCCCCCCTGCCCGCCCGAAACGCAAGACGCCCCGCCGGTCCTCCCGGCGGGGCGTCTTCGTCCGGGCCGCCCGCCGCCGCCGCGCCCCTCCCGGCGCGGCGGCGGCGCGGCGCGTCAGCCGTCGCCGCGGGTCAGCTTGTCGAGCTGCGCCTGCATCTCGGCCAGCTGCGATTTCAGCGCGTCGAACTCGCCCTCCGTGCGCGGCGCCTCGGGGGCCGGCTCGGCCGGGCGGGCGCTCGTCTCGCGCGGGCCGCTGCCCGGAACCCCGGGCATGCCCGGCATGCCGGAGAAGGGCGAGAACATGCGCATCGCGTTCTCGAACAGCTCCATGTTCGCCCGCGCCGCGCTTTCGAAATTGGCCAGCGCCGGGTTGGCGCCGAACGCCGCCGACACCTGCTCGCGCAGGCGCTCCTGGTTGCTGGAGAACGCTTCCATCGACGCCTCGAGATAGCCCGGCACATAGCCCTGCAGCGTGTCGCCATAGAGGCGGATCAGCTGGCGCAGGAACGAGATCGGGAGCAGGTTCTGCCCCTTGGCCTCTTCCTCGAAGATGATCTGGGTGAGCACGGAGCGGGTGATGTCCTCGCCCGACTTGGCGTCGTAGACCACGAAATCATCGCCGTCGCGCACCATCTGCGCCAGGTGGTCGAGCGTCACGTAGCTGCTCTTCGCCGTGTTGTAGAGGCGGCGATTGGCGTATTTCTTGATGGTGATCGGCGCGTCGCCCTTGCCCTTCACCGAGTCCTTGGCCATGCACATGTCCTCCCTGCGCGGATCGTGGAACCGATCTTTCCACAAAACCCTATCGGCTTGACGCGCCGCGGGAAACCCTGATTTTCGCAAGCGCGAAGCCCCCGCGGGGCCTTGCACGCCCCGCGTGTCGCGCACTGCAAGGGAGCCTTATCGTTGCGCCGCGGAACTCGCGCCTGCAGCATGGAAGCTCCGCCCCGCGCGCCCGATTGCGCGGCATCGCGCGGGCGCCACACGCCCGCGCGATGCGCAGCCGCGGCGCCGGCGCCCCTTGCACAGGCGCCGCGCCCGGGGGCCTTGTGCAACCAACCCGCGCCCGCCCGGCGGGCGCGGCCCGGATGCCGGCGACGCCCCTGGCGCGGCGCCCGCCATCCGCGCCCCCCGCGCGGCCCGCCCGGCCCCGGGCAAGGTCGGAGGAGCCGGGCCGGAGGAGAGATGAAGGACCGCCTGCCCCCCGTCCCGCACGGCCCCGGCGCCGGCCCCGAGAGCGGGCCGGGCGGCGGATCGCCGCCGCGCGCGGGCGGGCGGGGACTGGCCCATGCCTATCTCGACCTGTGGGACCGCAACCTCTCGGACCTCGCCCGCCAGGGCCCCGCCGCGCTCGGGCCGCGCGCCGCCGCAGCCGCCCGCGCCGCCGCCGAGGCCCGCCGCCGCGCGGCCGAGGGCGAGGCCCCCGCCGCCGATCCCGTCCGCCCGAGCGACCCGATGGAAGGCACGGTCGAGGCCGCGCGCCTCGCCATGGACAGGATCCTGCAGAATGTCGGCGAGGCGGTCGACGCCGCGACCCGCGCCGCGGACGGCGCCCCGCCCGGCGACGACGCCGCGCCCGGCGCCCCCGCCCCGCCGCGCGATCCCGGCAAGCGGCCCGAGCCGCGCGCCTTCTCGGACCTGCCCGCCAGCAATCCCGGCGCCGCGCCCCACCGGGTCGGCGCGCCGACGCCGCTGTTCTTCCACTTCGCCTCCGCCGCCGCCTCCGTGTCCCAAGGCACGGCGCTGGCGGCGCTGGCGGACGACCCGCGCTTTCCCTGGACCGAATCGCTGGCCGAACGCGGCGCCGCGCTCGGCGCCGCGCTGCGCGACCAGGAAGGCCCCGCGGTCGGCCTGACCGTCGCCGCCGCCGCCCGCGCGCAGCTTTCGGAGATGGTCGCGGGGGTCGAGGCCTGGCAGCGCCACCCCTGGCGGCGGACCCTGCCCGAGCCGCCCGTCCTGTGGCGGCGCGGCGCGACCCGGCTGCTCGATTACGGCGCGACGACGCCGGGCGGCCCGGCGGGCCCGCCGGTGCTGGTGGTCCCGTCGCTGGTCAACCGGCCTTACGTGCTCGACCTGCACCCGGACCGCTCCCTGCTGCGCTGGCTCGCGGCCCAGGGGCTGCGGCCGCTGCTGCTCGACTGGGGCGACCCGGGATACGAGGAACGCGACTTCGACCTCTCGGACTACGTGCGCCTGCGCCTCGCCCCCGCGGTCGAGGCGAGCCGGATGCTGTCCCCGGACGGCGCCGCACCCGCTGCGCTGGGATACTGCATGGGCGGCGCGCTGCTCGCCGCCCTCGCCGTCGGCGGGCGGGACCGGGTCTCGCGCCTCGCCGTCATCGGCTCCCCGTGGAATTTCGAGAAGCTCCAGGGCGCCGCGCGGGCGCTGCTGACCCTTCTGCGGATGGAGGACCGGACCGTCATCCGCGCGCGGCTCGAGGCGGTCGGCTCCGCCTTCGGGGCGATCCCGGTCGAGGCGCTGCAGCTTCTCTTCGCCGCGCTCGACCCCACGCTGGCCTTCCGCAAGTTCCGCGCCTTCGGCCGCCTGCCGCAGGACGGCGCGCGGGCCGAGCTGTTCGCCGCCACCGAGGACTGGCTGAACGACGGCGTCGCGCTGGCGCAGCCCGCGGCGCGGGAGCTCCTGTTCTCCTGGTTCGTCGACAACGCGCTGGAGCGCGGCGCCTGGGCGCCCGAGGGCGTGCCCGCCCGGCCCCGCGCCATCGGCGCGCCGATGCTGGCCTTCTGCTCCTCCTCGGACCGGATCGCGCCGCCGGGCTGCGCCGAGGCGCTGCCCGCCGCCGTCCCCGGCGCGCGCATCCTGCGCCCGGCCACCGGCCATGTCGGCATGATCACCGGGTCCAGCGCCCGCCGCACGGTGTGGGAGCCGCTGGCCGCCTTCCTGCGCGGCTGACCCCCGCCGCAGGCCCATGCGGAAGGCCGCCCGCCCGGGTCCGACATCCCGGCGGCCGGACCCGCCGCCGCGCCGCCAGGCCGCTCACGCCCGCGTGAGATGCGACAAATCATGTCGAACCCTCCGCCTTTCAGGCAATTTTATTACCCAAGCCTTGACGCGACGCGGCAAACTGGTTTTTTCAGTCGCGTGCGACGCCCGTGCGGCGCATCCTGCGGTCCCCCGCGGGACATTCGGTCGCGCGCGGGATTGCACAACTGACAGCGGGCGCTACGGCGCCCATGCTGCGCCGCAACAAACCCCCGGAGGCCTCCCCGCACCTCCGGATGACCGGAAAGGTTGAAAACCGATGACCAACGTCGTGATCGCCAGCGCGGCCCGCACCGCCGTGGGCTCCTTCAACGGCTCCTTCGCCAAGACCCCGGCGCACGAGCTGGGCGCCGCCGCCATCAAGGCCGCGCTCGCGCGCGCCGGCGTGGACGCCGCCGACGTGTCCGAGACCATCCTCGGCCAGGTCCTCACCGCCGCGCAGGGCCAGAACCCCGCCCGCCAGGCCCATATCGCCGCCGGCCTGCCCGAAGAGGCCGCCGCCTGGGGCATCAACCAGGTCTGCGGCTCGGGCCTGCGCGCCGTGGCGCTCGCCGCCCAGCACGTGCAGCTCGGCGACGCCGGGATCGTGGTCGCCGGCGGGCAGGAGAGCATGTCCCTCTCCGCCCATGCCGCCCACCTGCGCGCCGGCCAGAAGATGGGCGATCTGAAAATGATCGACACCATGATCAAGGACGGCCTCTGGGACGCCTTCAACGGCTACCACATGGGCCAGACGGCCGAGAACGTGGCCCAGCAGTGGCAGATCAGCCGCGACGAGCAGGACGCCTTCGCCGTCGCCTCGCAGAACAAGGCCGAGGCGGCGCAGAAGGCCGGCAAGTTCGCGGACGAGATCACCCCCTTCACCATCTCGGGCCGCAAGGGCGACACCATCGTCGACCAGGACGAGTACATCCGCCACGGCGCCACGATCGATGCGATGGCCAAGCTGCGCCCCGCCTTCACCAAGGACGGCTCGGTCACCGCGGCCAACGCGTCCGGCATCAATGACGGCGCCGCCGTCGCCCTGGTGATGTCGGCGGACGAAGCCGAGAAGCGCGGCATCACCCCGATGGCCCGCATCGTCTCCTACGCCACCGCGGGCCTGTCGCCGAAGATCATGGGCGTCGGCCCGATCTACGCGTCGCGCAAGGCGCTGGAGAAGGCCGGGTGGAAGCCCTCGGATCTCGACCTGGTGGAAGCCAACGAGGCCTTCGCCGCCCAGGCCTGCGCGGTGAACAAGGACATGGGCTGGGACCCGGAGATCGTGAACGTGAACGGCGGCGCCATCGCCATCGGCCACCCGATCGGCGCCTCGGGCTGCCGCGTGCTCAACACCCTGCTGTTCGAGATGCAGCGCCGCGGCGCCAAGAAGGGCCTCGCCACCCTGTGCATCGGCGGCGGCATGGGCGTCGCCATGTGCGTCGAGCGCCCGTGATCCGGGCCGCGGCCTGACGCCTTGCCCCGGGGCCCGGCGCCCCGGCGACCATTTTCCCCCGCGGCGGCCCGGCCGCCGCGGGGGGACGCGAAGAACGGACCGCCGCAAACGAGTCCGCCGCACCCCAAGGAGGAATGACGATGATCGCCCGCACCACGCTGCTTCTCGGCCTCGCCGCCGTCGCCCTCGCCGCCTGCGGCCCCGAGGCGAAGCCCGAGGCCCCGGCCCTGTCGCTGTCCTTCGCCGACCCGGCCTGGAACGCCGAGCCGATCCGCCCCGGCGCGCATTGCCCCAAGCAGGGCGGCGACGGCATGTCCCCGGCGATCGAGGTGGCGGGCATCCCCGCAGGAACCTCGGACATCATCGTGGAGTTCAACGACGAGGGGTACCAGCCGCTGTCCTATGGCGGCGGCCACGGCATCATCGGCTATGCGCATGACGGCGCGCCGACCGCGACCCTCGCCTCGGTCCCGCCCTCGAAGACCGATCTCGGCGTGCCCGGCGCGCGGCTGGTGAAGACCCACCGGGCGGGGAACTTCGCCCCCGCGGGCTACCTGCCGCCCTGCTCGCCGGCCAGCAAGTACAACCTCTACTCCGCGGACGTGAAGGCGCTGGCGCCCGACGGCACGCTCCTCGCCTTCGGCGAGATCGAGCTCGGCCGCTACTGATCGCCGGACGCCAGCAGGAGATCCGCCGCATGCCGCTCCCGGCCCTGTGCATCCGCCTGTCCTTCACCTATGGCGTGGCCGCCGTCCTGGTCGGCCTCGGCATGGCGATGAGCGGGAATCACGCGATCTCGGTCGCCCATGCCCACCTGGTGCTGATCGGGTGGCTGGGGCTGCTCGGGACCGGGCTGCTGCTGCGCGCCTACCCGGCGCTGGCCGCCGGGCCGGGGCGCTGGATCGTGCACCTGATGGCCGCCGGCGCCCCCGTCCAGTTCATCGGCATCGCCCTCGACCATTCGGGCGTCCACGCCGCCGAACCCCTCGCCGTGATCGGCTCGTTCATGGTCGCCGCCGCCATCGCCTGGCAGGCGCTGCGCGTCTGGACCACCGATCTCGGCGATTGAAGACCCGCCCACCCTGCAAACACCAACAAACCCATCCAGACCGGAGGAAAAAATCATGGCTCGTGTCGCCCTCGTCACCGGCGGTTCCCGCGGAATCGGCGAAGCTATCTCCAAGGCCCTGAAGGCCGAAGGCTACGAAGTGGCCGCCACCTATGCCGGCAATGACGAGAAGGCCGCCGCCTTCACCGCCGCCACCGGCATCAAGACCTACAAGTGGAACGTCGCGGATTACGAGGCCTCCAAGGCCGGCATCGCGCAGGTCGAGGCCGATCTCGGCCCGATCGACACCGTGGTCGCCAATGCGGGCATCACCCGCGACGCCATGTTCCACCGCATGACCCCCGAGCAGTGGAACGAGGTCATCGGCACCAACCTCACCGGCGTGTTCAACACCGTGCACCCGGTCTGGGCCGGGATGCGCGAGCGCAAGTTCGGCCGCGTGATCGTCATCTCCTCGGTCAACGGCCAGAAGGGCCAGGCCGGCCAGGTGAACTACGCCGCGACCAAGGCCGGCGATCTCGGCATCGTCAAGTCGCTGGCCCAGGAAGGCGCGCGCTTCGGCATCACCGCCAACGCGGTCTGCCCGGGCTATATCGGCACCGAGATGGTGATGGCGATCGACGAGTCGGTCCGCGAGAAGATCATCAAGGGGATCCCCGCCGGCCGCCTGGGCGAGCCGTCGGAGATCGCGCGCTGCGTGGCCTTCCTGGCCGCCGAGGATTCGGGCTTCATCAACGGCTCGACCATCTCGGCCAACGGCGCCCAGTTCTTCGTCTGACCGGAAGATCGGGCGGGGGCCGCGCCCCCGCCCGCCCCCCCGAAAATCGTGAGGCCGCCCCTGCAGGGGGGCGGCCTTCGTCTTGTGGGGATGGCGCCTTGGAACCGGCGAGGGACGCCCCGGTCCTGCCGCGCCTTGGGTCTGGATACGCACTTCGCCCGGATCTGCGGCCGATGTCACAACGCTACGCCTGGCCGCCACGTCGACCCGGAAGGGTGTTTTACGCGACTGGGGGCGTTCTACCTGCGCACGAAGCGGCGGACCCTGACTCAGGTCAAATGGAGTGCCTCTTTCTTCAGGAATCCGTCAGGTTGGTTTTCAGCTGCATGAAAACGGCCCCGGGACGGCCCTGGAAGCGCCCCCCGAAACGCAAGAAGCGCAGCCCACCGGCCGCGCCCCTGCACGTCGTCCCCGTCCTGCTTTCCCGTCCTGCGCCCCCGTCCCGTCGGGGCCGCGCCTCAGGCGTTCATCCCCGCGGCGCGCGCGGCCGAGGTGGTGAATTCCGGCCGTTTCGGGAACACCACCGCCCGCAGCGCGCCCAGCGCCCAGGCCCGGATCATCCGCGACCGCTCCGCCTGCCCGCGGGCCAGGTGCATCCGCACCGCCTCGGGCGACAGGTCGAGATCATTCAGTTCAACTTGATTCATAATGCATACCTTTCCATGCTCAGCGCGGGAGCCCGACACCTCCCGCCGACGAAATCCCTTTCGTGTCTACAAGATGGGCCCTGCCCCGCCGGACATCAAACGAGTCTTATCCGAGGTTCAATTAAAATGGCCTTGCCCTCGGGCCACGACGCCCACGCCCGCCGCGACGCCGACCGGCGCGAACCGCCCGCCCGCGGCGCGGACCGGATGCCGCCCCTGACCGCCCTGCGCGCCTTCGAGGCCGCGGCCCGGCACATGTCCTTCGCCCGCGCGGCCGAGGAGCTGTCGGTCACCCCCGCCGCGCTCAGCTACCAGATCAAGCGGCTCGAGGCTCACCTGGGCGTGGCGCTGTTCCACCGCCTCAACCGCGCGGTGGCGCTGACCGAGGCGGGCGCCGCCCTGCGCCCCGGCGTGGCCGACGGCTTCGCCGCCTTCCTCTCGGCCCAGGCCGCGGTGCGGCGGCTGGCCGAGGACGGCGCGCTCAACGTCACCGCGGGCCCGGCGGTGACCGGCAAGTGGCTCGCGCCCCGCATGATGCGCTTCGCCCAGGCCCACCCGGAGATCGAGCTGCGCTTCGTCGCCTCGCTGCGGGTGCTGGACCTCGAGCGCGACGGGGTCGACGCCGCGATCCGCTACGGCCCGCAGCCGCCCGAGGAGCTGTTCTCGGTCGATCTCGGGGGCGAGCGCCTCGTGCCCCTGTGCACGCCGCAGGTGGCGCAGGCGCTGCGCAGGCCCGGGGACCTGCTCGGGGCCACGCTGCTGCACGATGACAGCATGGGCCTGCTCGGCCCCGCCTACAGCTGGCCCGACTGGATGGAGCGCGCGGGCCTGCCCCGCGCGGCGGGGGACCGCGGCCCGCGCTTTTCCAACGCCGACCATGCCATCGGCGCCGCCGCCTCGGGCGCCGGGGTGGTGCTGGCCCGCGCCTTCCTGGCCGAGCCCGACGTGGCCGCGGGGCGGCTGGTCGCACCCTTCCCGATCTCGCTGCCCGGCAACGGGCGCTATTACTTCGTCTGCCTGCCCGGGGCCCAGGTCCGCCCCCGCCACGCCGCCTTCCTGCGCTGGCTGCAGGCCGAGGCGGCCGAGACCCGGGCGGCGGTGGCGCGCTGGCTGTCGCTCGCGCCCGAGGGCGAAGAGGAGGGCTGAGCCCCCGCCGCCTTCCCGCCGCAGATGCTGCGAAAAGAGCATATTTCGGACCCGCGCCCGCCCCTTTCCAAGGCCAGTTCTATCCACCAGCGGGATGCGCGACGCGCTCCCCGGCCCGGCGCGGCGCCGACCCAGCCCCCTCTGACGCGTTCCGCGTCGGGCCCTTCCCCTCCCCCATCTCCCCCTTGCGCCCGGGCGCGGCGCCTGCAATGCCGGTCGGCAGATGCCGCCGTTCTTGCCGGAGCCCCCCGCCGCATGACCGATTCCCCCTCCGCCGCCGCCGCTTCCACCGCCGCCGCAGCCGCCTCCGCCCGGGCCACCGCGCTCGGCTTCATCGCCGTGCTGCTCTGGGCCGTGCTGGCGCTGCTCACCGTGCTGTCGGGCGCGGTCCCGCCCTTCCAGCTCACCGCCATCTGCCTCGGGGTCGGGGCGCTGGTGGGGCTCGGCTGGGGCGCGGCCACGGGCGGGTCGCTGCGCGCCGCCGCGGCGCAGCCCTGGCCGGTCTGGCTGCTGGGGATCGGGGGGATCTTCGGCTACCACTTCTTCTACTTCACCGCCCTTCGGAACGCGCCGGCGGCCGAGGCGGGGCTGATCGCCTACATGTGGCCGCTGCTGATCGTGCTGTTCTCGTCCCTGCTGCCGGGCGAGCGGCTGCGGGCGGGGCACGTGATCGGCGCGGTCGTCGCGCTGTCGGGGGCGGCGCTGATCCTGACCCGCGGCGCCTCGCTCTCCTTCGCGCCCGAGCACGCCTTCGGCTTCGCCGCCGCGGGGGTCTGCTCGCTCACCTGGTCGGGCTACTCGGTGCTGTCGCGCCGGGTCGGGCAGGCGCCGACCGAGACGGTGACCCTGTTCTGCGCCGCGGGCGCGGCGCTCTCGGCCCTGTGCCACCTGGGGCTGGAGGAGACCGCCTGGCCGCGGGACGCGGGCGAATGGGCGGCCACGATCGGCCTCGGGGCCGGGCCGCTCGGCCTCGCCTTCTATGTCTGGGACGTGGGCGTGAAGCGCGGCGACATCCAGCTGCTGGGCGTCGCCTCCTATGCCGCGCCGCTGCTCTCGACCCTCGCGCTGGCGGCGGCGGGGCTGACGGCGCTGACGGGCCGGCTGGCGCTGGCGGCGCTGCTGATCGCCGCCGGGGCGGGGCTGGCGGCGCGCGCCTCGCGGCGCAAGGCGCGGGCGGCGTCCCCCGCCGACGCGGGCGCGACCGGGCGGCCCTGACCCCGCCCCCCCGCAAACGAAGAGGGCCCCACTGGGGGTGGGGCCCTCTCGCATGCGTCATCCAAGGTTCTGGGGGGTGCGCCGGGCGCGGCGGTCATCCGGGCCGCGGGCGGCGCGCAGACCGCTCAGTTCAGGCGGCCGTCGAGACGCGTGATCTCTTCCTTGAGACGAAGCTTCTCGCGCTTCAGGCGGCGTACTTCGAGGTCGTCGGATCCGGGGCTGCGTTCTTCCTGCTCGATCAGAGCGGAAAGGGACTGGTGCTTTCTCCTGAGCTCGCTCACGTGTGCGGCAATGCTCATCGGCGCCTCCTTCGTTTGACGGTTCGGTGACAAAAAGTAGAGCACCGACGGAAGCGCCTGTCACGTCTTGAATCGTGCGCAAGCGATGATTATTTCGCAGTTTCGTTAAGACTGGTTAAGCGTGCAGCGCAATATTCATGCATCGCGGTGCAGTAAAAGCGCCGCGGCGTCGCGCAGCACGGCGGACGCCCCGGGCGTCAGCCGCTCTTCATCCTTCAGATGGGCCTCCCCGGCATGGATCACCAGGGGGGGCAGCAACATGAAGTCTCCCTTCGCGCCCTTGCGGGCCTGCACGATGACGCGCTTGGCCGCCCGGCCCTCGCGCGCCGCCAGCGGCAGGACCGTGACGTCGCCCGCGCGCCCCTCCAGCGGCGCAAGGATGTCGGGCAGCCGCTCGGCCCTGTGCACCACAGTCAGCGTGCCGCGCGGCCTGAGTCGCCGCAAGGCCGCATCGGCCCAGTCGGCCATCGGCGTATCCTCGCGATGCGCGACGTCGCGGCCGCGGTCGGGGGAGGGCATGGCGCGGCCGGCGGCGTAGAAGGGCGGGTTGCAGATCACGTGGTCGAAGGCCATCGCCCGCAGCGCGGCCGGCGGGCGGCGCAGGTCGCCCTCGTGCACCGTCAGCGCGGCGCCGTTCAGCGCGGCGTTGGTCCGGGCCAGCGCGGCGTAGCGCGGCTGAAGCTCGAGCCCGTGCGCGGCGGTCCCCGGCACGCGGCCCAAGAGGCACAGCGCCGCCGCCCCCGCGCCGCAGCCGAGGTCGAGCACGACCTGCCCCGGCCGCGCCGGACAGGCGGCCGCCAGCAGGACCGGGTCGGTGGCCGCGCGGTAGCCCACCTTCGGCTGGCGCAGGATCACCCGGCCGCCCAGGGTGCGGTCCTCGGTCTCGTCGGGCCCGAGCGGGGGGATGGCTTCGCTCATCGCGCGTCCCGCAATTCGTGGCCCAGGTCGTTGTCGCGCAGGATCGCCCGCGCGCGGAACGCGTCGCGCCGCGCCACCATCAGGCGCCGCGGCAAGACGCCCAATGACCCGTCGAGCACGCTCATATGGACGTCGAACTCGAAGCAGTCTATATCCTCGGCACGCAGCAGCGCGGAGGCGAAGGCGATCACGCCCATGTCGTTCGTGCGGAGAATTTCTTCCATGCGCGCGTGTTTAGCCCGACGGCGCCCCTCCGTCGAGCCGACGAAGACGGAGAGTCCGACCCGTGACCGCGACCGCCCGCGCCGCCGCCCCCGTGGACCAGCCCTTCCAGCGCCTCAGCGCGCTGGTGCAAGAGGACATGGAGGCGGTCAATCACCAGATCGCCACCCGCATGGCCTCGGAGAACGCGCCGCGCATCCCCGAGGTGACGCGGCACCTGGTCGACGCCGGCGGCAAGCGCCTGCGCCCGATCCTGACCCTCGCCGCCGCGCGGCTCTGCGGCTATGCGGGCGAGGACCACGTGAAGCTGGCCGCGACGGTGGAGTTCATCCACACCGCGACGCTTCTGCATGACGACGTGGTGGACGAGAGCGCGCAGCGCCGCGGCCGTCCGACCGCCAACCTTCTGTGGGACAACAAGTCCTCGGTGCTGGTCGGCGACTACCTGTTCGCCCGCAGCTTCCAGCTGATGACCGAGTGCGGCTCGATGCGGGTGCTGGAGATCCTGGCCGACGCCTCGGCGACCATCGCCGAGGGCGAGGTGCTGCAGCTTTCGACCGGCGGGTCGCTGGATGTCGAGGTCGACACCTACCTGAAGATGATCCACGGCAAGACCGCGGCGCTGTTCGCCGCCGCCTCCGAGGTCGGCGGCGTGATCGCCGCGGCGCCCGAGGCGCAGGTCCAGGCCCTGCGCGCCTATGGCCGCGATCTCGGCATGGCGTTCCAGATCGTGGACGACGTGCTCGATTACGGCGGCAGCTCGGCGCGGCTGGGCAAGACCGTCGGCGATGATTTCCGCGAGGGGAAGATGACCCTTCCGGTGCTGATCGCGGTGGCCGAGGCCCGCGCGGCGGGGGACGAGGCGGCGCTGGCCTTCTGGAAGCGCTGCATCGAGCGGCCCTCGAAGCAGCAGGAGGGCGACCTCGAGGAGGCGCTGCGCCGGCTGCGGGAGACGGGCGCCCTCGACGCCGCCACCACCCGGGCGCGCGACTACACCGCCGCCGCGGTCGGCGCGCTGGACCAGTTCCCGGACATGCCGCTGAAAACCGCGCTGGCGGACGTGGCGGAGTTCGTGGTCTCGCGCCTCTCCTGATCCATCGGCGCGCCGAGGGCGCAGCCCGGTCCGACGGACCAGAAACGGCCCCGCGCATCGCGCGGGGCCGTTTCTCGTGCCAGCACCCTGCCATGCGCCATCGGCCGCGCGCGCCCTGCCGGGGGGCCCGGATCTCGGCCCTGCCCCCTGCCCACTGGCCCCTGCCCCGCCCTCCGCGCCGGCGGCTCAGAGGCTGCGCCGTTCCTCGGGCAGGTCGGCGCCGTGGGCGGCCCGGCGCAGCGCGGCGCCGTCGCGGACCCGGTCGACCCGCCTGCGCCCGGCGCCCGAGCGCCGCTCGCCCGTCGCGGCGGGCGCCTCGCCGAAGGACGGGTCCAGCGCGGCCGCGGCCTCCTCCTCCAGCAGGTCGTCCAGCATCTCCGCCTCGAACGCGCCGGTGTCGGCGTCGATCACGTCCTCGGCCTCGACCGCGACCAGGTCGCAGGCGAAGCGGAACCGGGCGAGCGCCCGCGTGCCGGCTTCCGGCCCGCCGTCGATCTCCAGCCCCCCGCCGGAGGCGTTGCAGATCGCCAGCGCCAGCGCCAGGCCGAACGGGTCCGAGCCCTTGGTCAGCGTGGTCTCCGAGGGCGGACGCTCGGTGAACGGATCGCGGGCCGCGGCGATCTCGCTCGGCCCCGGCGGCGGGCCGTCATGCTCCACCACCACCCGCAGCTCGGCACGGCCTTCCTCGATCCGCTCCAGCCGGGCCGAGAGGCGCACCACCCCGCCCTTGCCGACCCGGCGCAGCGCGTCGTCCAGAAGCCGGTCCAGCGCCTTGCGCACCAGCGCCGGGTCGCCGCGGAAGAACGGTTCGGGGTCCAGGATCGATTCCACGATCAGCGTGCGGCCTTCCTCCACCGCCTTGCGCCGCGCCTCGTCCAGCCACTCGGCGCAGAAGGCCCCCGGCTGCACCCGCCGCGCGGCCAGGCGCAGCCGCCCGTCGCCATGCGCGCTCAGCAGCCGCTGGCCCTCGAGCCGGTCGGCCTGGTCGCTGATCGCGCCGCGCAGCCCCTCGAGCACGCGCATCTGCGTCTCGCTCAGCGGGGTGCGCACCAGCAGGCCGGCGGCGGCGCGCATCCGTTCATTCGCATCCTTCAGCCCGGCGACGGCGAGGTCGAGCATCCGCGCCCGGTCGCGCTGCGCGCCGCGCAGGCGCACCGTCGCCTCCTCCATCGCCGCCTCGGCCCCCTCGGCCCGGCGCCGCGCGGCGGCGAGGGCGGGGGCCACGCCGCGCAGGTGCATCCAGAGGGCCGCCGCGAGGCACAGCAGCGCCGCCGCCGCGGCCCCGGTCATCGTCGCGCGCGCCTCGGCCCGCAGGGCGGCGCTGACCTCGTCCAGGGTGGCGATCGCCTGCTCCGCGCCCGAGGCGAGGGCGCCCTCGACCAGTTCGAGCAACTCGGCCCGCGCCGCGGCGCGGCGTTCGCCCGAGGCCTCGGCCACGCGGTCGACGCCGCGCAGGAAGCCGCGCACCATCATGTCCATCTGGTGGGCCGGGCGCTGGAAATTCTCGGCCGCGCTCTCGCTCAGGTCGCCGGCGAATCCCTCGCGCCAGGCGGCGCGGGTGGCGGCCTCGTGGTGGTCCTTGAGGCGCTGCGCGGCCTTCATCGCGGCCCCGGCGATGGGGGCCAGCGGCTCCCGCGGCATGTCGGCGGGCATCGCGTCCTCGGCATGGAGCCACAGGGCGATCTGGCGGGCCTGCTCCTGCACCTGGGCGACGTCGCGGGTCATCAGGGCGATGTCGTCGGCGCGGCCGCGCAGCTCCTGGTTGCGCCAGACGCCGAGGGCGACGACGAGGGCCGCGAGGCCCAGCGCGACGGCCAGCCGGACGCCGTGCCGCCGGTCGCGGCGCGCCTCTTCCGCCCCGGTCGCGATCTCGTGTTCCTCCGCGGCCATGCGGGCGCGCCTCCTCCCTCTGCGTGGGACACCGTTCTGGCGCCAGAGGGTTTAGGAAGCGTTGCGCACGCCCCCGCGGGGCCCCGCGCGCTCAGCCCAGCGGCGCGGCGGCGCGCCACCAGCGATCCGGCAGCGCGGCGGCGGCGTCCAGCGCCGCGTCGCGGTCCGCGAACAGGCCGAACACGGTGGCGCCGCTGCCGGACATCCGCGCCAGCAGGCAGCCGGGGCGGGCGGCGAGGGCGGCGCGCGCCTCCTCCACCGCCCCGACCTGCGCGGCGGCGGGGGCGAAAAGGTCGTTGCGCGTCCGCTCCGCCAGCCACCCGGCCAGCGCGGCGGCGTCGGCCCAGCCCCCGTCCGGGGGCGCGGGGACCGGGGGATTGTCCTTTTGCGCCAGCGCCTTGAACACCGCGGGGGTGGGCGTTTCCACCAGCGGGTTGACCAGCGCGATCCAGGCTTCGGGCAAGGGCGGGACGGGCGAGAGGACCTCTCCGATCCCGGCCATCCGCCGCGGGGCGGAGGCGATGCAGACCGGCACGTCGGCCCCGAGCGACAGGCCCAGCGCCTCGAGCCGCGCAGCGGGCAGGCCGAAGCCCCAGAGCCGGTCCAGCGCCCTGAGCGCCGCGGCGGCGTCGGCCGATCCGCCGCCGATGCCCGAGGCGACGGGCAGCGACTTGGTCAGCCGCAGCGCCGCGCCGGGGGCGCCGGGGGCCAGCGCCCGCAGCGCCTCGGCCGCGCGCAGCACCAGGTTGTCGCCCGCGGCCGAGAGGCCGGAGGCGAAGGGGCCGTCGATGGTCAGCGACAGGCCGCGCGCCGGCTCCGCCTCGATCCGGTCGCCGAGGGCGGGAAAGGCGACGAGGCTGTCGAGCAGGTGATACCCGTCGCCGCGCAGGCCGGTGACATGCAGGCACAGGTTCACCTTGGCGCGGGCGATCTCGGTGACGAAATCGGGCGCGGCGTCGGTCATGGGATCATCCTTGGCGGGGGGCGTCGGGCGAAGACCACGCGGCCCCGCGGATCGCGCCGCGGGGCCGGTCTGCCTGGGGTCGGCGCGCGGGCGCCGGGGGGATCAGCCGTCGTTCTGGGCCGCGTCGCCGCCATCGGCGGTCGCCTCGGCGGCCTCGTCGCGCAGCACGGCGTCGAGGCCCTTGGCCAGCTTGCGCCGGATCCGGTCGGCCTCCTCCTGCTCCGGCTCGAAGCTCAGCGCCCGGCGCCACTGGAACCGCGCCTCGCGCTTGCGGCCCACCATCCACAGCGCGTCGCCCAGATGGTCGTTGATCACCGGGTCCACCGGGGTCAGCTCCACCGCGCGCTCCAGGTGCGGGACGGCTTCTTCGTGCCGGTCCATGCGGTAGAGGACCCAGCCGAGGCTGTCGGTGATGTAGCCGTCCTGCGGGCGCTGCGCCACGGCGCGCTCGATCATGTCCAGCGCCTCGTCGAGGTTGCGGCGCTGCTCGACCCAGGAATAGCCGAGATAGTTCAGCGCCAGCGGCTGGCCGGGCTGCAGGTCCAGCGCGGTCAGGAAGTCCTTCTCGGCCTGCTCCCAGGCGCCCGAACGCTCGTTCGAGATGCCGCGCTGGTAGTAGAGCGCCCAGTGGCGGGGGTCCGGCTCTCCCATCAGGTCGATGGCGTCGGTATAGGCGTCCGCGGCCTCGGCGAAGCGTTCCTCGCGGCGCAGAAGGTCGCCCAGCGCGATATGCGCCTGGCGCGATTCGGGCGCGATCTCTGCCAGCGCCTTGAGGGCGATGATCGCCTCGTCCGTCCGCTCCAGCTTGCGCAGCGCCTCGGCGCGGCCGATCTCCGCGCTCACGTGGAAGGGCGAGCCGAGGGGGATCTTCGCGAAATTGTCGGCGGCGCCCTTCGCCTGGCCCTGGTCGGCCAGCAGCTCGGCCGCCAGCAGCCGCGCCTCGTGCATGTCGGGGCGCAGGAACAGGGCGAACTGCGAATACAGCAGCGCCGCGGCGCCGGTCTGGTCCTGGCTCAGCGCCCCGGCGATCGAGAACATGCCCTCGGCCGCGCCGTCGCGGGCGTCGGCGACCGGGATCGCGCCGGTCTCGCCGCGCTCCATCCGGTCGAGCTCGTGCTCGATCAGCGCGTCGGCCTGGCCCGAGGCGAGGGCGCCGCGCCACAGCTCCAGCGCCGCCTCGCGCCGCCCCGCGGCCTCGAGCGCGAGGCCGTGCGCGCGGGTCATGCGCGCGCCGGCGCCGCCCACGGCCTCGGCGGTCTCGCGGAAGGTCTCGGCCGCCGCCTCGGGGTCGCCCATCGCCATCTGCGCGAGGCCCCAGTGATAGCCGCCGAAGAGGTCGTACATCGCCACCCCCTCGCCCGCGCCGGACATGAAGGCGGCCTTCGCGGCCTCGGCCTCGCCCAGCCCCGCATGGGCCCAGCCGGACAGCAGCGAGGCCAGCAGCGGCGGGAACGCGCCCTCGGGCGCGGTCTCGATCCGGTCGAGCGCGGTGTCGTAGGCGCGGCTGGTGAAGGCGTCGGCGGCCAGGGTCAGGTGGGCGAGGCGGTGGCCCGGCTGCCCGTTGACCAGCGCCGAGGCGAGCACGGCGGCGGTCTTGAAGTCGCCGACCAGCACCTTGAAGTTCAGCGCCTGCCCGCGCAGCTGGTGGCTGGACGGGTTGAGCGCGAGGGCCTGGGTCCAGTAATCGGCCGCGGCCGCCATGTCGTTGCGCTGGCTGGCCTGGCGGGCGGCGAGGTATGCGCCCGCGAGGCTGCGCGACGCGGCCTGGGCCTGCGCCGCCATTCCGACCATGACGGCGCCCGCCGCGAGGGCCGTGGCGACCCGCCGATAGACCTTTGCGTTCACGAACCGTACCTCTCTCTCATCCTCGCCCCCGCCGCGGGGGCCGTCCGCGCGGGGGGCCGAACCCGGCCCGCGCCCGCGCGCATCCGCACCTGTCCAAGGTAGTGCGCGCGCGCCAGCTTGCACAACACCCCTGCGGCGTACAACCTCTGCCGGAAACCCGCCCGCACCCCCGGTCTTGCGCGAAACCGTGAAATACGGCTGAATCGAACTGTGATTTCGCCAAGATTTGAACACGACCGACCGCTACCTTACCTGTCCATTCCGGAACCCCCGGCGCCTGCGCCGACCGCTCCCCCCTCACTGCGGACCGTCCGAACCGATGCATTTCCTTCCCGCCCGCCGCGGCGCAGCCCAGTCGCTCCTCGTCATCGCCCTTGCCGCCGGGTGCGCCGCCTCCGCCGGCGCGGCCGCGGATGCGCGCAACTTCACCACCACCGGCGGCGCGGTGGTGGAGTTCGAGCCGGTCGCGGGCCTCGACTGCCGCCGGCTGGACCGGAAGCTGGCCGAGATCGACCGGACCGGCTATCGCGGCTCGCGCCCCGCGCCGCTGCGGGTCGAGGACGAGCCGCTCTTCATCTACGAGCGCAAGGTGGCCAAGGCGCTCTATACCCGCTGCGCGCAGCGCGCCGCCGAGGGCGACGCGGGCAAGGCGATGCGCGCCGGGCGCTGGGCGCAGGAGAAATCGCGCACCCCCGTCGGCGCCACGCGCTGAGGCCGCCCCGCCCCCTGCGACAGCCCCGCCCCGTCCCCCCCGGTCCCCCGCCCCCGCGCCCGGGCCGCGCTTGACCTGCGGGCCGCATCCGGGCAGGACGCCGGGGATGCAACCGGCGCGAGGCTGAAGACCCGATGAGCGACCACCGATGAGCACCAAGGGCAATTCCGGCGCGGATCGCGGCGCCCCCGGGGCCGCCCCGGAGCAGGGCCGCGCGCGCCGCGCCGCGGGGCGGCTGAAGATCGTCGCCTGGGTCGCGCTCGCCGCCTTCCTGCTCGACCGCGCCTCGAAATACTGGGTGGTCGAGCTCATGGACCTCGCGACGCAGCTGCGGATCGACGTCGCGCCGCCCTACCTGACGCTGCTGATGGCGTGGAACGAGGGCGCCAATTTCGGCCTCGGCGACGATCTCGGGCGCGGCTTCTGGATCCTGCTCGCCCTCGCCATCTCCTCGGGGCTGACGATCTGGGCCCTGCGCCTCGCCTCGCCCTGGCGGCGGATCTGCATCGGGCTGCTGGTCGGCGGCGCGCTCGGCAACGCGCTCGACCGCTGGATCTACGGCGCGGTGGCCGATTTCCTGAACATGAGCTGCTGCGGCTTCTACAACCCCTACGCCTTCAACCCCGCCGACATCTTCATCTTCGCCGGGGCCATCGGCCTGGTGGCGCTGGGGGCCGAGCCGCCCGCGGCGGAGGCGGAGGCGAAGGCCGGCACGGTCGACGGCAAGGACTCCGCCGGCAAGGACTGACGCCGCGCGCAAGCGGCGCGCCCCGCCGGGCGCCCTGCCGCTTGCGCCCGCCGCCCGGCTTGGGCACATTGCGCGCCGACGCGCCGGCCCCGGCGCCGCCCCCGACGGGCGGGAGGCCCGGGCCGCGCCCCGCGCTGAACAGGACGACGAGACCGCCATGCGACATGCGAGCGACAGCCCCGCTGACCAGCCCCTCCGCCGGGCCTTCCGCGCCGCGACGCTGATCGGCCTCGCCATCGGCCTGTCGGCCTGCGGCGGCGGGCTGCGCCAGACCTTCGGCATCGACGTGCCGCCGCCGGACGCCTTCAACGTCCAGCCGCACAAGCCCCTGCGCCTGCCCGGCGACCTGAGCTACCTGCCCCGGCCGGATCCCGGCGCGGAAAGCCCGCTGGCCTACCGCCCGGTGGACGAGGCGAAGGCGGCCCTGCGCCATGTCGGCCCCTCGGCCGGCGCGCCCAGCGCGGGCGAGCTGGCGCTGCTCGAGGCCGCGGGCGCCGATGCGGCCCAGCCCGACATCCGCACCGTGCTGGCGGGCGAGTCGGCCCCGGCCAGCCGCAAGTACGGGCTGACCTCGATCTTCGGCTACGAGATGCCCGACGGCCGGATCGAGGAGATCCTGGACCAGCGCGACGAGACCGGGCGCCTGCGCGACGCGGGCGTCGCCACCCCGACCCCGCCGCCGGTCGAGGAGGAAGAGGAAGACAACGGCCTGACCTTCGAGCTCGGCGTGTTCGGCGGCTGACCCCGCCCGGCGCGCCAGGCAAGGACGCCCCGAAGACGCCCCCGCCCCCCCCGGCGGGGGCGTTTCGCGTTGCGGGGGGCCGTCCCCCGCCGCCCCGTGCGCCCCGCCCGGCCGCCCTGCGCCGCCGCCCCCCGCCATGGGCCCCGCCCGGGCCGTCCCGCCCGGCCCGCTCACGCAACCGCGACCGCGGCCGGGCTATGCGCGGCCCCTTCCGCCCCCTAAATTCCCCCCGAGACACCGCCCATGACCGCGCGCCGCCGCACGCCCCCCCCCCGGGGGACCCGCCGGGCGGCCGCGCCAGGACGCGGCGCAAGGCGGCCGACAGCGCCGCCCCGCCGCAAAGGAGACGCCCGATGCTTCGCCTGCCCGTTCCGGGATCGCCGCGCCCCCGCTTCTCCGCCGCGGCCGCCGCCGCCTCCCGCGCCGCCGCCGCCCGCGCCCCCGCGCCCATGGCCCCGCGCAACCCGCTGCGCGCCGCCGCCGCGGCGCTGGCGCTCGCCGCCGCCACGGTCCTCGCCCCCGCGCTTCCGGCCGCGGCGAAGCCGCAGGTCACCGCCTTCACCCTCGCCAACGGCATGGAGGCGGTGGTGATCGAGGATCACCGGGCCCCGGTCGTCACCCACATGGTCTGGTACAAGGTCGGCGCCGCGGACGAACCCCCGGGCCGCTCGGGCATCGCGCACCTGTTCGAGCACCTGATGTTCAAGGGCACGGACGAGATCCCGGACAGCGCCTTCTCCAAGATCGTCGCGGCCAATGGCGGGCAGGACAACGCCTTCACCAGCCAGGACTACACCGCCTATTACCAGCGCATCGCCGCCGACCGGCTGGAGCTGGTGATGAAGATGGAGGCCGACCGCATGGCCGACCTCGTGATCAATGACGACCACCTGCGCACCGAGCGCCAGGTGGTGATCGAGGAGCGCAACCAGCGCACCGAGAACAACCCGCGCGCCCTGTTCGGCGAACAGTTCGACGCCGCGCTCTACATGAACCACCCCTATGGCATCCCGGTGATCGGCTGGCGGCACGAGATCGACGCCCTGACCCTGCCGGACCTGCATGCCTTCTACGACCGCTGGTACGCCCCGAACCGCGCCATGCTGGTGGTCGCGGGCGACGTGACCCCGGAGGAGGTCAGGCGCCTCGCCGAGAAGCATTACGGCCCGATCCCGCCCTCGGATATCGGCGAAGCCCCGCGGATGCGCCCGTCCGAGCCGCCCCAGCGCGCCCCGCGGCGGCTGGTGATGGAGGACGCCCGCGTGCGCCAGCCGGCCATGAGCCGCTCCTACCTCGTCGCCCCGCGGCGCACGGACCAGGCGCAGGCGGCCGCGCTGCTGATCGCCTCCGAGGTGCTCGGCGGCGGCATCAACGGGCGCATCCAGCAGGCGCTGACCGTGCAGAACCGCGTCGCCGTCTCGGCCGGGGCCTGGTTCGGCGCCGGGCTGCGCGACTATGCCGAGTTCGGCTTCTGGGCCGCCCCCGCCCCCGGCGTGTCGTTGCAGGAGGCCGAGGACGCCCTCGACAGGACGCTGGCCGCGTTCCTCGCCTCGGACGGCCCGACCGAGGCGGAGCTGGCGCGGATCAAGGCCGGCTACCGCGCCGATCTCGTCTATGCCGATGACAGCCAGATGGGCCTTGCGCGCCGCTACGGCGCCGGGCGCGCCACCGGGCTGACGATCGAGCAGATCGAGGCCTGGGGCGACGTGCTGCAGGCGGTGACGGCCGAGGACGTGATGGCGGCGCTGCGCGCGGCGCTGGACCCGAACCGCTCGGTCACCGGCTGGCTGCGCGCCCCCGAGGCCGGGACCGAGGCCCCCGGCGACGCCGCCCGGGATGCGGGCGGCGCCCGCCCCTCGCTGGCCACCCGCGGATGAGCGCGCGGATGACCCGCGCCGCCGCCCCCCTGTTCCCCATGCACGGACTCTTGCCCATGCACGCCCAGACCTTCGCCCCCGCGCCCGCCGCCGACGCCCCCCGCGCCACGGCCGCCCTCACCCCCGCCCCCTTCGCCCCGCTGCGCCGCGCGGCGCTGGGGCTCGGCCTCGCGCTCGGGCTCGGCGCAGCCCTCCTCGCCCCCGCCGCCCAGGCCGAGACCGAGGTGCAGGTGATCACCTCGCCCGGCGGCATCACCGCCTGGCTGGTGGAAGAGCACGCCATCCCGATGGTTGCGATGGAGTTCATCTTCGACACCGGCGCCCGGCTCGACCCCATGGACCAGCAGGGCGCGACCAACTTCCTGTCGACCATGCTCGACGAGGGCGCGGGCGATCTCGACAGCGCCGCCTTCTCGGCCCGGGCCGAGACCCTGGCCCTGCGCGTCGGTTTCGACGCCGGGCGCGACAGCTTCACCGTGAACGCGCGGATGCTGACCGAGAACCTCGGGCCCAGCGCCGAGCTGCTGCGCCTGGCGCTGGTGGAGCCGCGCTTCGACGCGGAGCCGCTGGAGCGGATGCGGGCCGGGATCCTCTCGGGCCTGCGCAGCGAGAAGACCGATCCCGACGCCATCGCCGCCGAGGCCTGGCGCGACGCGGTCTACGGCCCCGGCAGCGTGCATGGCCGCCCGATGAAGGGGACCGAGGCGGATGTCGAGGCGATCACCGCCGACACCCTGCGCGCGGCGCGGGCGCGGGCCTTCAACCGCTCGGGCGTCGCCGTGGGCGTGGTCGGGGACATCGACGCCGAAACCCTCGGCCCGCTGCTCGACCGGATCCTCGGGGACCTGCCCGACGCCCCCCTGCCCGCGCCGGAGCTGGAGATGGTGGAGACCGACGGCGCCCTGCAGGTGGTGGAGTTCGACACCCCCCAGGCGGTGGCGCGGCTGGTCGGCCCGGGCATCCTGCGCGACGATCCCGATTTCATGGCCGCCTACGTGATGAACCACGTGCTCGGCGGCGGCGGCTTCGCCTCGCGCCTGATGGAGGAGGTCCGCGAGAAGCGCGGCCTGACCTATGGCGTGTGGTCCTATCTCGCCGCCGGCCAGACCACCGGGCTGGTGGTGGCGGGCGTCAGCTCGGACAACGCCAAGGTCGCCGAGGCGGTGGAGGTGATCAAGGCCGAGTGGGCGCGCATGGCCGCCGAGGGCCCGACGGCGGAGGAGCTGGAGGCCGCCAAGCAGTACCTGACCGGCGCCTACCCGCTGCGCTTCGACAGCAACGGCAAGATCGCCGGGCAGCTGGCGGGGCTGATGCACCAGGGCTTCACGCCCGACTACATCCGCGACCGCAACGCGATGATCGAGGCGGTGACGCTTGAGGACGCGAAGGCCGCGGCGGCGCGGCTGCTGGATGCCGGCAAGCTGCATGTCACCGTGGTCGGCAAGCCCGAGGGGCTTGGCGACGCGGTGAACTGAGCGATGGCGGCGGCGGCAGAGCGGCAGGAGGCCGGGGCCGGGGCCGGGATCGCCCCGCCCTTCGCCGCCCCGCCCTTCGCCTCGCCTGCCGTCGCCGCCGCCTTCGACGCCTTCCCGGCGCCGCAGCGCGCGCTGCTGCCGGCCCTGCGCGCCGAGGTCTTCGCCGGGGCCGCCGCCGACCCGCGCATCGGCCCGCTGGAAGAGACGCTGAAATGGGGCCAGCCGAGCTGGCGCCCCCGCTCCGGCGCCGGGACCGCCCTGCGCGTCGGCCTGCCGAAAACGAGCCCCCTCGGCCCCGCCGCCTGCGCCCTCTACGTCCATTGCCAGACCAGCGTGATCGAGGATGTCCGGCCGCTGCTGCCCCCGGGCCTGCACATCGAGGGGACCCGCGCCGTCCATCTCTGCGCCGCCGCGCCGCCGCCGCCCGGGGCCCTGCGCCCGCTGATCCTTCGCGCGCTGACCTACAAGCTGCGCGGCGCCTGAGCCCGGCGCCCGCCGCCACGCCGCGCCCCGCCCGCCGCGCGCCGCGTGCGACCGGCCGGCCAAGCCGCGCAACGCCCGGCGCGGCGCGCCCCGGACGCCCCGCGTCGACCCCGCCTCCCCTTTCGACTCACCGCCCCCTCCGCTATCCTTGGGGGCATGAACGCGTCGCACCCCAACATATCCGCGCTCGACGCCCCCCCGCGCATCCGCCGCCTGGGCGAGGCCGCGCAGAACCGCATCGCCGCGGGCGAGGTGGTCGAACGCCCCGCCTCGGCGGTGAAGGAACTGGTCGAGAACGCCCTCGACGCCGGGGCGACGCGCGTCGACATCGCCATCGCCGATGGCGGCAAGACCCTGATCCGCGTCGCCGATGACGGCCATGGCATGTCCCCCGAGGACCTGCTGCTGGCCGTCGAGCGCCACGCAACCTCGAAGCTGGTGGACGAGGACCTCGTCCATATCCGCTCCTTCGGCTTCCGGGGCGAGGCGCTGCCCTCGATCGGCGCCGTGGCGCGGCTCACCCTCACCTCCCGCGCCCGCGGCGCCGAGGAGGCCTGGCAGCTCAAGGTCGACGCGGGCCGCGTCGGCCGCCCCGCCCCCGCCGCCCTCTCGAAAGGCACGGTGGTGGAGGTGCGGGACCTGTTCCACGCCACGCCCGCGCGCCTCAAGTTCCTGCGCACCGACCGGGCCGAGACCATGGCCGTGGCGGAAGCCATCCGGCGCCTCTCGATGTCCGCGCCGGGCGTCGCCTTCACCCTGCGCGACGTCTCGGACGGGGATGGCGAGGGCCGCCCCCTCTACCGCGCCGAGGCCGAGCGGGGCGAGACCGAGACCGCCCGCCTCGCCCGCCTGCGCCGCATCCTCGGGGCCGGCTTCGCCGAGGACAGCGTGCCGCTCCATGCCGAGCGGGACGGGATCCTGCTCGAGGGCTTCGCCTGCCTGCCCGCCGCCGCCCGCGGCTCGGCCCAGCACCAGCACCTGGTGGTCAATGGCCGCCCGGTGAAGGACCGGCTGCTGCTCGGGGCGCTGAAGGGGGGGTATGGGGACCTGCTGCCCTCGGGGCGCCACCCCGCCGCGGCGCTGTTCCTGACCTGCCCGGAGGAGCTGGTGGACGTCAACGTCCACCCGGCGAAGACCGAGGTCCGGTTCCGCGACCCCGGCATGGTCCGCGGGCTGATCGTCGCCGCCGTGCGCCACGCGATGGCCGAGGCCGGGCACCGCGCCACCCGCTCGATGGGCGACGCGGCGCTGGGGGCGCTGGGACAGGGAATGGAGGGCCCGGGGGCCGAGGGGCGGGTCTACGCCTCCGCCGCGCCGGGCGCCCAGCGGGGCCTGTCGGGCTTCGGCGGCGGCTGGACGCCCCCGCCCCGCCCGTCGCAGGGCGCGCTGTCCGCCGCTTATGCCGCGCAAGCCCCGATGCCCGCCGCCTGGGGACAGCCAGGCGCGGAGGGCGCCGCATGGTCCCCCGCCGACATCCCCGCCCCGGCGGAAGGTTACGCGGCCCGGCCCGGCTTCGCCGAGGCGCCCATGGGCTACTCCGCCCGCATCGAGGCGCCGGATGAAACCGCCGAAACCCTCCCCCTCGGCGCCGCCCGCGCGCAGCTGCATGAAACCTATATCGTCGCCCAGACCGAGACCGGCGTGGTCTTCATCGACCAGCACGCCGCGCATGAGCGGCTGGTCTATGAGCGCCTCAAGACCCAGCTGGCGGAAAACGGCGTCAAGACCCAGGCCCTGCTGATCCCCGAGGTGGTGGACATGGCCGAGGGCGACGCCGAGCTGGTGCTGTCTGCGGCCGAGGAGCTGGCGCAGGCGGGCCTCGTGGTCGACGCCTTCGGGCCGGGCGCGGTCTGCGTCCGCGAAACCCCGGCGGAACTGGGCCAGGTGGACGCGAAGGCGATCCTGCGGGACGTGGCGGACGAGCTGGCCGCGGAGGGCGCCTCCTCGGCGGTCGAGGCGCGTCTGCACGCGGTCCTGTCGCGCATGGCCTGCCACGGCTCCGTGCGCGCCGGGCGGCGGCTGAACGGCCCGGAAATGAACGCCCTGCTGCGCGAGATGGAGGCGACGCCCAATTCCGGCGTCTGCAACCACGGGCGGCCCACTTACGTGAAGCTGTCGCTGGCCGAGCTCGAGAAGCTGTTCGCCCGGCGCTGAGGGGGCCGCGCGCCGGGCGCCGCGCGGGCGGCGCCGGGGCGCCCGCGCGGCGCGGCAGGCCCTGGCGCTTGCGGCAGGGGGCGCCCGGCGGGCCAGCCGCGCTCAGCGCCGCAGCAGCCAGGCCATCGCCGCCACCGTCGCCGCGACGCCGATCCAGGTGACGGGCGCCACCCAGCCGCGCCCCGCCACGCCTTCCCACAGGATCACGAAGCTCGGCACCAGGTAGCCATAGGCCATCGCCGCCCCGGCATGGAGCCGCAGCGCCGCGAATTGCAGCAGGAAGAAGGTCGTCGCCGTCGGCCCGATGGCGAGGTAGATGATCGCCACCCAGGCCTCCCGCGGCAGCGCGGCCCAGTCGACCGGCGCCAGCGCGCCCTCGACCAGCGCCCAGGCGAAGATCACCGTCCCGCAGCCCAGCGTGGTCCAGAAGGCGAAGGCCAGCGGCGGCTCGCCCCGGTTCAGCCGCCGCACCATCGGGGTGTAGAGGGCGTGGAGCGCGCAGCCCACGAGGTAGAGCCGCTCGCCCTCGCCGAAGCGCAGCGCCAGCATCGCGTCGAGGTCTCCGCGGAAGATCACCCAGAGCGCGCCCCCGCCGCCCAGCGCCAGCGCCCCGGCCATGGCGCCCGAGATCCGCTGCCCGTCGAAGAGGCGGGCGAAGAGGGCGCTCATGATCGGGGTCAGGGTGAAGACGGCGGCGGTGGAGACCGGGTCGGTCAGCCGCAGCGCCTCGAACATCAGCACGAAATAGGCCGCCAGCAGCCCCCCGAGGAACAGGTAGCGCCAGGGCGCGCCCAGCTGGTCGCGCCGCAGGCCGGGGCCGAGCGCGGCGGCGGCGCAGAGGAGCGGGATCGCGAGGGCGAAGCGCGCGGCGTTGAGCGCAGAGGGCGCCACCAGCTTGGCCGCCGGCGCCCCGAGCGAGAAGGAGCCGGAGATGATCAGCGCGAAGCCGAGCATGGCGGCATGGCCCTTGAGGGCGTCGGCGCGAAGAGGGGTCATCGGGGCTCCGGGAGGGGCGCGGCCCGCGACGGGGAGCGCGGCGGCCACGGGAAGAACGGCGAGAGAACGGTGCGCGGTGAGCGGTGAGCGGTGAGCGGTGAGCGGTGAGCGGTGAGCGGTGAGCGGTGAGCGGTGAGCGGTGAGCGGTGAGCGGGAGAAACGCGAAAGGGGCGGGCGGCGCAAGCCGCTCGCCCCCCATGCGGGATCCGCCCGGCCCGCGACCGGCCGCCCGCCATCACCGCCCTCCATCGCCGGCGGCCGGTCGCGGGGGGCGCGTGGCGGACGCCCGGCCCGGCGCCCGCCACGGGGACCCGCCCGCCGCACGCGCAGGCTTCCGCCGCGCGCCGCGGGCGCCCCGGTTCAGCCGCCGCGACCGGAGACGCGGCGCCCGGGGGCGCGAGGCCCCAAGGCGCGAGGCCCGAAGACGCGGCGCCCCCTCACTCCGCCGCCGTCGCGGCGGGGTTGTTGGGGTGCTGGGTCCAGTTGGCGTACTCGTCCGACACCGTGGCCCCGGTGCGCGGATCGACCTCGCCCGCCTTCATCGGGACCATGTCGATGCAGTTCTCGACCGGGCAGACATTGACGCACAGGTTGCAGGCGACGCACTCGTCGTCCTTCACCTCGAACACCCGGCCCGGCTTCATCTCGATCGCCTGGTGGCTGGTGTCCTCGCAGGCCGCGTAGCAGCGGCCGCACTTGATGCACAGGTCCTGGTCGATCTTCGCCTTGGCGACGTAGTTGAGGTTCAGGAACTGCCAGTCGGTCACGTTCTGCACCGCGCGGCCGACCACCGCGTCCACGCCCGAATGGCCCTTCTCGTCCATCCAGTCCGAGAGGCCCGTCTTCATCTCCTCGACCACCTTGAACCCGTAGGTCATGGCCGCGGTGCAGACCTGCAGGTTGCCCGCGCCAAGCGCCAGGAACTCGGCCGCGTCGCGCCAGGTGGTGATCCCGCCGATGCCCGAGATCGGCAGGCCCGCCGTCTCGGGGTCGCGGGCGATCTCGGCCACCATGTTCAGCGCGATGGGCTTCACCGCCGGGCCGCACATGCCGCCATGGCTGCCCTTGCCGCCGATCGACGGCTCGGGCGAGAAGCTGTCGAGGTCGACCGAGGTGATCGAGCTGACGGTGTTGATCAGCGAGACCGCGTCCGCGCCCCCCGCCTTCGCCGCCCGCGCGGGCCCGCGGATGTCGGTGATGTTCGGCGTCAGCTTCACGATCACCGGCATCCGGGTCTTCTGCTTGCACCAGCGGGTGATCTGCTCGATCAGGTCCGGGGCCTGGCCGACGGCCGAGCCCATGCCGCGCTCGGACATCCCGTGGGGACAGCCGCAGTTCAGCTCGATCCCGTCCGCGCCGGTCGCCTCGACCAGCGGCAGGATGGTGGACCAGGCCTCTTCCTCGCACGGCACCATCAGGGAGACGATGACGGCGCGGTCCGGGTAGTCGCGCTTGACCGCCTTGATCTCGTCGAGATTGGTCTGAAGCGGCCGGTCGGTGATCAGCTCGATATTGTTGAGCGCCAGCAGCCGCCGGTCGGCGCCGTACATCGCGCCGTAGCGGGGGCCGTTGACGTTGACCACGTGGGGGTCGAGCCCGAGGGTCTTCCACACCACGCCGCCCCAGCCCGCCTCGAAGGCGCGGCGCACGTTGTATTCCTTGTCCGTCGGCGGCGCCGAGGCGAGCCAGAACGGGTTCGGCGACTTGATGCCGATGAATTCGCTGCGAAGATCAGCCATGGTCCTGTCTCCCCTCGCTCAGGCGCTCAGCGCGCGGTGAATGTCTTCGGCCGCGTCGCGGCCCTCGGCGACGGCGGTGACGGTCAGGTCCTCGCCGCCCGCGGCGCAGTCGCCGCCCGCCCAGATCTTCGGGTTCGGGGTGCGGCCCGCGCCGGTGATCGCCAGCTTGCGCCCGTCGAGCGCCGCGCCCTCCGGGGCGACCAGCTTCTGGCCGATGGCCTTCAGCACCATGTCGGCGGGGATCGAGAACCCCTCGCCCGTCGCTTCCAGCCCGTTCGGCCCGGCCTCGGCGTAGCGGAAGGCGACCGAGCGGACGACGGCGTCGCCCATGGCCTGCACCGGCATCACGTGCTCGCGGATCGTCACGCCCTTCGCGGCGGCGAGCTCCTGCTCGAAGCCGCTGGCGGGCATGTCGGCGCGGGAACGGCGATAGGCGATGGTCACGTTTTCCGCCCCGAGGGCCTTGGCCTGCACCGCGGCGTCCACCGCGGTCATGCCGCCGCCGATGACGACGACGTTGCGGCCCACGGGCACCTTGGTCGGGTCCTCGGCCTGGCGCAGCTCGGCGATGAAATCGACCGCGTCGCGCACGCCCGGCAGGTCCTCGCCCGGGATGCCGAGGCCCCCGACGGCGCCGAGACCGATGCCGAGGAACACCGCGTCATGCGCCTCGGCCAGCCCCTCCAGCGTCACGTCTTTCCCGAGGGCCTGGCCGTGGCGGATCTCGATCCCGCCGATCTTCAGCAGCCAGGCGACTTCCTTCTGGGCGAAGTCGTCGACGGTCTTGTAGGCGGCGATGCCGTATTCGTTGAGGCCGCCGGGCTTGGGCTTCGCCTCGTAGACCGTCACGTCATGGCCATGCATGGCGAGGCGATGCGCGCAGGCGAGGCCCGCGGGCCCGGCGCCGACCACGGCGACTTTCTTGCCGGTGGGCGCGGCGCGGGTGAAGGGGTGGACATCGGCGGCCATCAGCGCGTCGGTGGCGTGGCGCTGGAGGCGGCCGATCTCGACCGGCTTGTCCTCGGCCGTCATCCGCACGCAGGCTTCCTCGCACAGCGTCTCGGTCGGGCAGACGCGCGCGCACATGCCCCCGAGGATGTTCTGCGACAGGATCGTCTTCGCCGCGCCCGCATCGTTGCCCGCGGCGATCTGGCGGATGAAGAGCGGGATGTCGATGTCGGTCGGGCATGCCTCCATGCACGGCGCATCGTGGCAGAAATAGCAGCGATCCGCCGCCACGGCCGCTTCGTGCGGCGAGTAGGGCGGATGCAGGTCGGACAGGTTCGCCGCCGCCGCTTCGGCGGACAGGCGCCCGGCGGCGATGCCGGGGGCGAGGCGCGGGTCGCTCATGCTGGGGTCTCCTTGCAGCGTCGGGGTCCAGCATGTGAGCGGTCTGAATTTTTATCAACTGGAAAATTTTTGAAGGGCGCGGCGTTTTTCGCCCCGCCCGCCGGCGCGCTCCTGCCCCCGAAACGCGAACGCCCCCGCCGGAGGTCTCCGGCGGGGGCGTTCCATGCATCCGGCGGCGGCGATCAGGCCAGCGGCTTGCCGCGCTTGCCGGCCATGTGGGCCAGCGCCTGCCAGTTGTTCATCGACATCATCTGGCAGTATGCGGCGGCGAGGCCGCCCTTCTTGCGCAGGTCCAGCATCGCGGCGTCCGACAGCTTGTTCAGCCGGTCCTCGTCCACCACCTTGAAATCCGTCAGGCGCAGGCGCTCGGTCCCGCCCGGAAGCTCCAGCGTGCCCTGGCGCTCGACCAGCAGGTCATGCTCCTGCAGCAGCTTGGTCAGCTGCTCGGTCGCCATCGCCTGGCGCTGGAAGTTCAGGCAGTACTCGAGCGCGCTGTTGGTCGTCTCGGAGGGCTTGGTCTCCTCGAAGAACATGTTCCCCTCGCCCTCGGCCACCCGGTCCGAGGCCCGGTCGACGCACAGCAGCACCTGGTCCTTGGCCATGTCCGGCCGGGTCAGGATGAAGGGATAGCGGCGCACATAGGCGGGGACATAGGCCGGGCTGGTCCAGGCGCCGCTGTCCTCGACGAACAGGTTCTGCCCGCCGCGCACGCCGACCACGGCCACGGGCGCGAGGCTGTCGCGCCCCGAGAACACGATCGGGTACCAGACGCCGGCCTGCGCGAACTCTGCCATGTTCAGCGGGATCGCGTTGGCCTTCGCCGCGAAGCCGAAGCTGGTATGGGCCTTCAGGCCGAGCGATCCGTGGCGGGTCGCCTCCAGCACCTCCGGGTTCTGGTAGAACAGCGGCTTGAGCGGGGCGGGGGCGGTCTGTCCGTCGGCGGGCGCGGCGTCGGTCACGTGGCTGGATCCTGTCCTGAATGTCATGCGGCGTGCAATTTCGGGCGCGGCCGGACCGGGCCCGCCTTGGGTGTATCGGATCGGCGGGCGCGGGCGCAATGATGGCGAACGTTGACCGGGGCGGCGCGCGGGAACAAACTGCGTACATGGCGCAGAATTCCCCCCTCCCCGTCGATCATGCCGCCGCCCGGATGCAGCCGGGCGCGCTGCTCGCGCGCGGCGTGTGCCGCTTCCTGGTGGACGGCGGCTTCGCCCCGGCGACCGAGGTCTCGCCCGCGCGCGGCCTGCGCTGCGACGTGCTGGCGCTCGGCCCGAAGGGAGAGATCTGGGCGGTGGAGTGCAAGTCGGGCCTGCCGGATTTCCGCGCGGACCGGAAATGGGAGGGCTACCTTGAATGGTGCGACCGGCTGTTCTTCGCGGTGGACGCGGATTTCCCGGTCGAGGTCCTGCCCGAGGACCAGGGCCTGATCCTCGCCGACGGGTTCGGGGCCGAGATCATCCGCATGCCCGAAGCGCGGCCGCTGGCGGCGGCGCGGCGCAAGGCGCTGACGGCGCGATTCGCCCGGGCGGCGGCGCTGCGGCTGCGCGCGGCGCTCGATCCCGGGACCGGGGCGTTCAGCCTGGGGGACTGAAGGGGCGAGGGGGGCGCTGCGCCCCCTGCCCCGCGGCGGCGCTCAGCGGCGTTTCTTGCCGCCCTTGCCGCCCTGGGACGTGGCGCGGGCGCGTTCGGCGGCGGCGCGGATCTCCTCGGCGATCTCCTCGGCCTCCTCGGGGTCGAAATCCATCGGGATCGAGAACCCGTCGCCCTCGACATGGATCCGCACCATCCCGAGCTCGGTCGGCCCGATCTGCAGCCCCGCCTCGATTTCGCTTTCGTCGTTGATGCCCATGGTCCTGCCTCCGCCCGCCGCGCCTGCGGCCCTTGGGGGCGCATAGCCGCTCGGCGCGCGGGGTGCAAGTTCGCGGCCCCAACGGGCCCGGCGCGGGCCAGGCATGCGCCCGGCGCCGCGGACCTGCGGAAGCGGGGGAATTTTCCGGTCGATCCGCTCTTGCATCCTGCGCGCATGGGCGCTAAATCCGCCCCCGGAGCCGACGTAGCTCAGTAGGTTAGAGCACTAGATTGTGGATCTAGGGGTCCCCCGTTCGAGCCGGGGCGTCGGTACCATCCCCCTCCTGCGGGTCAGCAGGACGCAAGAACGCCGCCCCCCGGGGCGGCGTTTCGCGTTTTCGGGCGGCCTGCGGGGCCCCGGCGGCGGCGCTCAGCCCCCCGCCCGCACCTCCTCGGCCGGGTAGCCGAGGAAGTCGCTGTCCTCGAAGCCCGAATGGCAGTCATGGCAGGCCTGCACGACCGGCACGGCGACCGGCGCGCCCCGGGCCGAGACCATCATGTAGTACCAATCGCCCGTCTCGGGGCTGGCGCCCGGCGCGGCCTTCTCCATGAAGAACAGCGGGCCGGGGGCGGCCGCGCCCGAGGCGTCCACGGTGAAGCTCTCCTTCGCGATCACCGTGCCGGCGGGCATCTTCGCGCCCTCCTCGTCGAATCGCAGATAGGCCTCGGCGCCGACCGGGTTCACCCAGGTCATCAGGAAACGCGCGCCATGCACGCCGGGCGCGGCCGGGCCGGTCGAGGCGGCGGTCCAGGAGCGGTAATCGGCGACGTAAGCCGCGTCGATCCAGCGCTTCGGCCCCCTGGCATAGCCCGCCTGCATGTCGGCGGCGAGGCAGGCGTAGACCTCGGCGGCCTGGGCCTCGGTCAGGTCCTCCCCCGCCGCGGGGGCGGTGCAGGCGGCGGCGGCGGTGGATGCGCTCAGCAGGGCCGAGGCGGCGGCCAGGATGGCGGTGCGGGTCATCTCGCGGTTCTCCCCTTCTTCGTCAGGCGGCGGCGCCGCCCGCAAGATGGAAATACCGCGCCGCCCCGCGCACGGGCCAATCAACGCCTCGCCGCCGGGGCGTGAACGCGGGGCGCCGAAACGGTGAGGGGGCTGAAACAAATCGGGCGGGGGGGGGGGGGGGGGGGGGGGGGGGGGGGGGGGAGGGGGGGGGGGGGGGGGGGGGGGGGGGGGGGGGGGGGGGGG
>NZ_JBOCEF010000039.1:0-49209 GCF_050586345.1 Rhodovulum sp. DZ06 | reverse complement strand
GGGGGGGGGGGGGGGGGGGGGGGGGGGGGGGGGGGGGGGGGGTGGGGGGGGGGGGCGGGGGGGGGGGGGGGGGGGTCTCCCCCCCCTCCCCCCCCCCCCACACCCCCCTCCCTATCCGCATGCGGGTGATTGCGCCCTTGGCGCGTGGGGTGAGGTGAGCGCCGCCGCGCCTGCGGGACGGTCAGCGCAGAGGCGCCGCTTTCCATCGCGCGGCGCGGCCGGGCGGCGCGGGGCCCTTGAGGCCCGGACGCCCCCGCCCCTACCGCTTCGGCGCCAGCAGCGGGCGCGCGGCGCCGCGCTTCAGGCCCAGCTGCCGCTCGCGCCGGATCACCGCGATCCCCGCGGCGACGGTGACGGCGGAGCCCGCCGCCGTGGTCCAGGCCGGCACGTCGCTGAACACCACGTAGCCGATCGCCGCCGCGAAGATCAGCGAAGCGTAGTCGAAGGGCGCGATCAGGCTCGCCTCGGCGCTGCGATACGCCTCGGTCAGACCGGCCTGCGCGACGCCCCCCAGCACCCCCGCCATCAGCAGCAGCCCCCATTCCTTCGCGCTCGGCATCGCCCAGAGCGGCGCGCTGAGCGCCGCGTAGCCGCAGCAGGAGATGGTGAACCACAGCACGATCGCCGAGGAGGTCTCGGTCTTGGTCATCCCGCGCACCGTCAGCTGCGCCAGCGCCATGAACAGCGCCGCCCCCAGCGCCGCGGCCACGCCCCAGAGATGCTCGGACGATCCCGCGGCCCCGAGGCTGAGCTGCGGGCCGGTGACGATCGCCACCCCGACCAGCCCCGCCAGCACCGCGGCGAGGCGATAGAGCCGCAGCCGCTCGCCCAGCAGCGGCGCCGCCAGCAGCGTGGTGAACAGGGGGGCGGCGAAGGTGATCGCCGTCGCCTCGGGCAAGGGCAGCAGGATCACCGAGGTGAAGGTCAGCCCCATCGCCGTCACCCCCACCGCCCCGCGCAGCAGGTGCGCGCGCCAGGAATGCACCCTGAAGCCCCGCCGCAGCTCGCCCCGCCAGGCATAGAACAGCAGCAGCGGCGGCAGCGCGAAGAGCGAGCGGAAGAACACCGCCTCGGGCGCCGGCACCCCCTCGGACGCCGCCTTGATGCAGGCGGCCATCGAGGCCGCGGCGCTGACCGAGACCAGCTTGAACAGGATGCCGCGCAGCGGAGTGGACATGCGAAGGGACGCTTTCGGGCAGGCGCGCCGGGCGCCGCGCGGCGCCCGGGACGGGACGGAAGGGGCGCCCGCGGCCGGGCCGCCGCCGCGCCCGTCCCGCCCGCTCGGGTCGGGGCGGATCGGCGCGGGCGGAACGGAGGGACGGGCCAGGGGCGGGACGCGACGACGGGCGCATTTGCACCGCGGCGCCGGATGGGGCTATTATCCTTCGCAAGTTAATGATCAAGCCGGGCGGCGGCAAGCGCGCGCCCGATGCGGCGCCGGGACGCGGGATGGGCGGCCCGGCGCGCGGATCGCCGGAGGGGGGAGAGCCGGATGCAGAAGCCGAACAGGGCCGCGGCCGCGATGCGCCGGGACGGGATCCAAGACGCGCCCGAAATCGAAGACGCGCCCGAAACGCCGCCCGCCGCCGCGGCCGCCCCGCAGCAGGCGACGCCGTCGGCCCCGCAGCAGGCGGCCCCGTCCGCGACGCCCTCCGCCCCGCCGCCCGCCCCGCCCCCTGCCCCGCCCCGGGCGGCGGACGGCCCCGGCGCGACGCAGACCCACGCGGCCGGGCGCGCGCCCGCCGCCGACCCCGCCCCGGCCCCGGCCCCGGCCCCGGCCGCAGGCGAGCCCGGCCACGCTCCGGCGCCCGCTCTGCCCCCCGAGCTTCCCCCCGAGCTTCCCTATGACAGCTCGATCCCCGTCCTGCTGCTGCGCGCGCGCGAGGCGATGATGCGCAATTTCCGCCCCGTCCTCGCGGCCGAGGGCTTCACAGAGCAGCAATGGCGCGTGTTGCGCACCCTCGCCGCCGACGGGCCGATGGACGCCGCCGCCCTCTCGGAGCGCAGCGTGATCCTGCCGCCGAGCCTCACGCGCATCCTCCACGCGCTCGAGGAACGCGGCTTCCTCGAACGCCGCCGGGACGAGGCCGACCGCCGCCGCACCCTGTGCCTGCTGACCGAGACCGGCCGCGCCCGGGTCGCGGAGCTCGCCCCGCGCACCGCCGATGTCCACGCCCGGATCGAGGCGCGCTTCGGCCCCGAGCGCAGCGCCGAGCTGCAGAAGCTGCTGCGCGAGATCGCGGGCCTCGACTGACGCCGCCCGCCCTGCCCCCTCTTGACCGGCCCCCGCCCCCCCTGACCGGCCCCCGCCCCTTGACCGCCCCCCGCCCCTTGACCGCCCCCCGCCAAGCGGCGATCACCGGGCCATGACGATCCTGGTCTCCGGCCCCACCGCCTCGGGCAAATCCGCCCTCGCCCTCGCGCTCGCCCAGCGGCGCGCGGCGCGCGGCGGCGCGCTGATCATCAATGCCGACGCGCTGCAGGTGTTCGGCGGCTGGCGCGTGCTCACCGCCCGCCCCCCGGCCGAGGACGAGGCGGCGGCGCCCCATGCCCTCTACGGCCATGTCCCGGCGCATGAGCGGTATTCCACCGGCCGCTGGCTGCGCGAGGTCGCGCCGCTGCTGGACGCCTGCCGCGCGGACGGGCGCACCCCGATCCTGGTCGGCGGCACCGGCCTTTACTTCAAGGCGCTGACCGAGGGGCTGGCCGAGATCCCCGAACCCAGCCCCGCGCTGCGCGCGGCGATGGAGGCGCGGCTGGCGGCGGAGGGCCTGCCCGCCTTCGCCGACGCCCTGCGCGCGGCGGACCCCGAGACGGCGGCGCGGATCGACCTGCGCAACCCGCGCCGGGTGCTGCGGGCCTGGGAGGTGCTGGAGGGCGAGGGCCGCGGCCTCGCCGCCTTCCACGACGCCACGCCGCCGCCGCTGGTCCCGCTGGCGCAGGCCTTGCCGATCCGCCTGACGCCCGACCGCGAGCGCCTTTACGCCGCCTGCGATGCGCGGTTCGATGCGATGCTGGAGAGCGGCGCGCTGGAGGAAGCCGCCGAGATGGCCCGCCGCGACCCGCCGCCCTCGGCCCAGGCCATGCAGGCCCTCGGCGCGCGCGAGCTGGTGGCCCATGCGCGCGGGGAGTTGACGCTGGACGAGGCGAGGGCGCAGGCGACCATGGTCACCCGCAACTACGCCAAGCGGCAGCTGACCTGGACCCGCAACCAGATGACCGGCTGGCGCAGCTTCGAGAACGGCGCCGAGGCGCTGGCGGCGCTGACCGCCGAGGGGCTGGCGTAACCCGCCCTCAGCCCCCGAGCCATCAGCCCCCGAGCGCCTGCACCCGGGCGCGCAGCCAGTCCGAGCGGTCGCCAAGCTCGAACGCCCGCCGGTAGGCGCGGGCGGCGCCGGGGGCGTCCCCCTGCTCTTCCAGCGCGCGGCCCAGCGCCACCTGCGGCGCGGGCCATTCGGGGCGCAGCTCGGCCGCCTTGCGGTAGTCGCGCAGCGCCATCACCCGGTTGCCCTGCGCCGCCAGCGCCTTGCCGCGTTCGAGCCGCGCCCCGGCATCGGACGGATCGCCCGCGATCACCGCGCCGAAGGCCTGCGCCGCCTCGCCATGCCGCCCCAGCGCCGCGAGCGCCAGCCCGCGATTGTAGCGCAGGTCGAGATCGTCGGGCGCGCGGCCCAGCCCGGCCTCGAAATCCTCCAGCGCCTCCAGCGCCATGCCCCGGCGCAGGTAGAACGCGCCGCGGCCCAGCAGCGGGGCGGCGTCGCGCGGGCTGCGCTTGATCGCCTCGGCGTAATCCGAGAGGGCGCCGCGCACCATCCCCCGCTCGGCCCGCGCGCGGGCGCGGTTGAGGTAGAGCGGCGCGAAGCCCGGGTCGCTCTGCGCCGCCGCGTCATAGGCGGCCAGCGCGTCGCCATGGCGCCCCATCCCCGCCAGCGCCCAGCCCAGGTTGGTCTGCGCCGCCGCCCGCTCGCGCGCGCTCAGGTCCGGCAGGGCGGCGGCGGCGCGGCAGTATTCGGCCAGCCGCGCGCCCGAGGCCCGCGGATCCATGCAATCGGCCAGGGCGCCGGCATGGGCGGGCGCAGCGAGGGCGGCGAGGATCGGCAGGGCGGCGAGGGCGGCGCGCATGAAGGCGTCTCCGGGATGGTTGGCGTCGGCGCGCGCCGCTGCGGGCGCGCGCCTTACATGTCGGCCCGCTTCGGCCCGAGGTCAACGCCCGCGCGCCCCTGCGCCCCCCGGCCCGCCCCCCCGCGCGCGGGCGCCCCGCCGCCCGCCCGCGCCCCGGCCCGGCGCGCGCGGGGCGCGGCCGAGCGGGAGGGCCCGTCCCTCCCCGAGGCCGCGCCTTCCCGGGCGGGACGGCCGCCGCCCGGGCGGCGACGCCCCGGGGCCGCCCCCCCGGACTGGCGCCCGGCCCGCCCTGCTTCCCCCCGCCGCCCTGCCGCCCTGCCCCGGCGGCGCCCTGCCCCGGCGGCGCCCTTGACCGCCGCCTTATAAGTCGCCCTTATCATCAGGCAGCAAAAAGGAGCCCCCATGCCCGTCACCGACGCGCCCCCGTCCAGCGGCGCCGCCGAGGCCCCCGGAATCGCAGGTCCGCACGACAATGTCGCCGCGGGCCTCTGGGCGCTGGTCTCGGTCGCCGGCGCCAGCGCGATGACGCTGGCGGTGCGCGAGGCGTCGGCCGGCATGGACACGCGGATGATCGTGCTGGTGCGCAGCCTGATGATCCTCGGGGTCGCGCTCGCCGCGCTCCCGTTCCTCGGGGGGCGGGGGCGGCTGCGCTTCTCGCGCCCCTGGCTGCACCTGTTGCGCGGGATCCTGCTGGGCGGGTCGATCCAGCTCGGCTTCCACACCATCGCCCATGTGCCGCTGGCCACCGCTACGGCGCTGTTCTTCACCGCGCCGATCTTCGCCACGCTCCTGTCGGCGCCGATCAACGGAGAGCGGCTCGGGCCGCGCCGCCTCGGCGCCGCGGCGGCGGGCTTCGTCGGCGCGCTGGTGATCCTGCGCCCGTTCGACGCCGCGCCGGACCCCGCGATGCTGGCCGCGCTCGGCTCCTCGCTCCTCTTCGCCCTCGCGCTGGCGCTCTCGAAGGGGGTCGCGCAGGCGGACGGGGCGGTGTCGGCCTTCCTCTCCTCGGTCGCGATCACGGCGCTGATCTCGGTCCCGCTCGCGCTGCCGGTCTGGGCGGCGCCCGGCTCCTCCTGGATCTGGGCCGCGGCGGGGGCGGTGGCGGTGATGGGCGCGGTGCGCGGCCTCGCGGATCTCGAGGCGTACCGGCTCGGCGAGGCGGGGGTCGTGGGGGTGGTGTTCTACCTGCGGCTTCCGGCGCTCGGCGCGCTCGGCTGGCTGGTCTGGGACGAGTCGCCCGACGCGGCGACCTTCGTGGGCGCGGCGGTGATCGTGGCCTCGACCCTCTACATTGCGCACCGCGAAAGGGCGGCCCGCAGGGCGGTCTGAAACCGCCCCCTTTCCCCGGCGGCAGGCGGCTGGAAAGCCACGCCGGGGCGGGCGTCCCGGAATTTCCGGCATCGGGCGAATTCTATCCTTGATCGCCCCCCCCGGAATCGCTATCTGCGCCGCCACAGGGTCACCGATCCCAACCTCGGATCACCGCCGGTCACGCCGCTGAAAAGCGGACGCACGGCTCAAGGGGGGGCGCTAAGGGACCGCTGGGAATCATCTGCTGGTAGGAGAGGAACGCCCATAAGGACGGAACCTCTTCCGACTGGGGATGGACCTGGAAGCCAGGCGCCACCCATGAGGAAGCCGTGATGGGAAAACCGAGAGGTCTCCCGTTCCGACATCTTCGCCAGGATCTTTGAGGACACGCGCGGGCAAGCCCCCCGCGCACACACGACGTATCGGAGCCGACCCATGTTCGACCGCGACATCTTCGACGAGTCCCGCGACGACCACTTCATCCGCCGCGACGGCAAGGTCTTCGCCGGCACCCACCTGATCATCGAGGTGATCAAGGGCACGGGTCTCGACGACGAAGCCCGCATCCAGAAGGCTTTCCGCGACTGCGTGGAGCTCTGCGGCGCCACCCTGCTGCACATCCACACCCACAAGTTCTCGCCCCAGGGCGTGTCGGGCGTGGCGGTGCTGGCGGAGTCGCACATCTCGGTCCACACCTGGCCCGAGATCGGCTACGGCGCGTTCGACGTCTTCATGTGCGGCGACAGCCAGCCCTGGAAGGCGGTCGAGGTGCTGCGCCGCGCGTTCGACGCCGGCGAAGTGCGGGTGAAAGAGCACCTGCGCGGCGAGGGCCTCGCCCACTGATCCCTGCCCCCGGGCGCAGCGGACCCGACGCGGGCCGCAAGAACCATGGGCCGAAAGAACACGGGCCGTCGCGCGATGCATCGCGCGGCGGCCCGTTTCGATTCAGGGGGGGGAGGCGCGCGCCGTCCCGCGCTCCATTGCGAGTCACATGGCCGTCACGGCGGCTGCGCTCTCCTGCCTTCGCCGGGGGGATGATTCGCTTCCCGGCCCCCCCGTTGCGGGGGGCCTTCGATTGGACGGAAAGGAAATAGACCGATGACCGCTTTCGATCCCGCCATGGACGTCGTCATGCCGCCGAAACCCTCGGCGCCGCCGACGCAAACGGGCGCTTCCGGCCGCGGCCGCTGAGCGTTCGGGCGGGGCTGCATTCGACGCAGACCTGCATTGCAAGCAAGGGGCGGGCGACCCGGCCGTGGGATGCCGGGCCGCCCGTTCCGACCCCGCCGCCGGCACGCGGGCGCGCCCCCGGGGCGCGGCGGACGATCACGCGCCCTTCACTTTGTTTTTATTCAGCTATTCGCAATCGTCCGACGGCGCATTCGCCGCAGGGGGCGCCTCAGCGCGCCGCATGGGAAGACATTCAGAAAACGATACATGTCGCGCTCCAGTTTTCGTTCCAGGAGTCTTCGAATGTCTGACGATACGCCCAAGACCAACTGGCCGATCATCGGCCTGCTCGCCGCCGCCCTCTCGGACCGCGAGGCCGCGCCGCTGGCCGTGCTCGCCCTCGTCGCCGTCATCGGCATCGCGCTCGTCGCCCTGTTCGGCTACCCGGCGCTGATCCTGCTCGTGCTCGCGGCCACCTTCGGCTCGCTCGGCATGCTGATCGTGCTGACCCGCGCCAGCTGACGCGCCCCAAGCCGTCCACCGCCGTCCACCGCCGCCGCCGCCGCGCGCCCCTCCCCGGCGCGCGGCGGCCGGCGGGATGGCGCGCGCCCCGCGCGGCGCCTGCCTTCGGCGCGCCGCCAGGCCCGCCCGGCGCGGCCCCCCGCGCCCTTGCCCGAATCCGCGCCCGCGGCTATCCCTCGCGCTTCCCGAAGCGCCCCCCGCGCCGACCCGTCCGCACTTGCCCGAGGAGGTCCCGCGATGACCGAACCCCGCTCCATGCCCGGCTGGTCCGTCGAGACCCTCCACGAAGACCACGCGCAGGCCCTGCGCGAGGCCACGCTGCTCTATGATTCCGAGACCGACATCCAGCGCCTGCGGGTGTTCCGCAACCCGACCTTCGGCCGGATCCTGACCCTCGACGGCGTGGTGCAGGTGACCGAGGCGGACGAGTTCATCTATCACGAGATGCTGACCCACACGCCGATCATCGCCCATGGCGCGGCCAAGCGGGTCCTCATCATCGGCGGCGGCGACGGCGGCATGGCGCGCGAGGCGCTCAAGCACCGGTCGGTCGAGCACGTGACCATGGTCGAGATCGACGCGGGCGTGGTCGAGTTCTCCAAGACCTACCTGCCCGGCATCTCGAACGGCGCCTTCGACGACCCGCGCCTGAACCTCGTGATCGATGACGGGGCGGAGTTCGTGAAGACCTGCACGGACAGCTTCGACGTGATCATCGTCGATTCCACCGATCCCATCGGCCCGGGCGAGGTGCTGTTCACCGACACCTTCTACGGCCGGGCGAAAAACCTGCTGACCGGGAACGGGATCCTGGTGACCCAGAACGGCGTCCCGTTCATGCAGGGGCAGGAGCTGACGAACACCATGCGCGCCTTCAAGGCGCTGTTCGCCGACTGGACCTGCTATCTCGCCACCATCCCCACCTATGCGGGCGGGCCGATGGCCTTCGGCTACGGCGCCCTGTCGGACGCGCCCCGCGCGACGCCGCTGGCGGAGCTTGAGGCGCGCTGGGCGAAAGCCGGGATCGAGACCCGCTACTACACCCCCGCCGTCGGCCAGGCCGCCTTCGCCCTGCCGGGCTATGTCTCGGCGCTGATGCCCTGAGCCGCGGCCCCGCGCGACGCAGTTGAAACCCCCGCCGGACCCCCGGCGGGGGTTTTGCGTCTCAGCCCCCTGCGACACATTCGAAAAAGTGAATTTTTAACATTCGCCCGCCTGCGCCGCGCCTGCTAGGCTGCGCCGCAAGAGCCGCATGAGGGAGGAAATGCGCCATGAAACCTGTTCTGACCGCCGCCGCCGCGCTGCTGGCCGCCGCGTCCCCCGCCCTCGCGCAGGAGATGCAGACCTCCGAGCACCTGAAGACCTGGGTGCTGGAAGACGCCGCCTTCGACGACGTGGCCTTCGATCTGAAGCTCGCCGTCGAGGGGCGCGGGCTGGTGGTGGACCACATCAGCCACGTGGGCGAGATGCTCAACCGCACCGCCGCCGACGTGGGCGCCACGATGCAGGTTTACGACCATGCGCAGGTGATCCAGTTCTGCTCGGCCACCGTGTCGCGCGGGGTGATGGAGGCGGACCCGCTGAACATCGCCTGGTGCCCCTATGGCATCTTCCTGTTCCAGGAAACGGGGGCGGAGGGCGTCACCGTCGGCTTCCGCCGGATGCCCGCGGGGCTGGAGAGCGTCGAGGCGCTGCTGACCGGGATCATCGAGGAGGCGACGGGCTTCTGAGCGCGTCCCCGCGCCGGGGCGGCCCGCCCGTCCCGGCCCGACCCGGGGCCCGCGCCCCCCCGAAAACGCGCCGCGCCCGCCGAGGGGGGCGGGCGCGGTGACGTGCGGCGCATGTCGCGAGGGGCGGGGAAGGGCCCGGCGCGGCCGGCCGCACGGCTTGGGTCAGCCGAACGACAGCTCGGTCGCGCTGACGCGGCCGTCACGCCCGGGGGCGAGTTCGAACGACACCGCCTGGCCTTCCTCGAGCGTCTGGCGCCCGGCGGCCTGCACGGCGGTGATGTGGACGAACACGTCCTTGCCGCCGTCGCTGGGTTCGATGAACCCGAAGCCTTTCGTTGCGTTGAACCATTTGACGACGCCTTGAGCCATCGTCCCATCCTTCTCTTCTCTCTCGCCGACATGCGGGGATCGCAGCGGCCACTTCTCGCAGCCCGCCCCGGCCCTGTCTCGAAACGGCCTGCGGAGGGGACCCCGCAGGGGCATGCACGACGTCGGCCAGACCATGTCTGCGCCTTCGAGCGTGCCCGATCGGGCCGGACCGTCAAAGGATTTTCCAGAAACGCGCCCGGTTTCCGCGGCCCCGGTCGCGTTTTTGTTGACCCTCGGGGTCCGGTTTCAACGGCGCCGCAGCATCGCCCCGGGGGACCGGCGGCGGCGGCGGGATGCGCGGCTTGCGGCGCGATTCGCCCCCCGCGACGGCGCGCGCCTTGCCCCGCCGCGCCCGCTCGGGGCAATGTCGCCCGGAACACGCTGCATTCCGCCGCCCGGGCGCCTTGTCCGGGACCCGAGCACAAGACGCGAGGCGCCCCATGGCCGACCTTTTCACCATCGAATCCATCGGCAACCTGGTTGTCCTGATCTTCCTGCAGGCGGTGCTCGGCTTCGACAACCTGCTCTACATCTCGATCGAGAGCGCGCGCGCGCCGCTCGATCAGCAGCGCGCCGTGCGCCGCTGGGGCATCGTCATCGCTGTCACGCTGCGGATCGTGCTGCTGTTCGCCATGCTGCACCTGCTGGAAGCGCTGGCCGAGCCGTGGTTCCACTTCGACTGGACCGGGGTGATCGAGGGCGCCTTCACCTTCTCGACCCTCGTGTTCCTCGCGGGCGGCGCCTTCATCATGTACACCGCGGTGAAGGAGATCACGCACATGCTCTCCATGGATCACCTGCACGAGGCGCCGGACGTGGAGAAGACGCGCACCACGGCGGGCGCGGTGATCGCGATGATCGTGCTGATGAACCTGGTGTTCTCCTTCGACTCGATCCTGACCGCCATCGCCATCACCGACGTGTTCCCGGTGCTCGCCATCTCGATCCTGGCCTCGGGCGCGGGGATGCTGCTGCTGGCCGACAGCGTGTCGGAATTCCTGCGCAAGAACCGCAAATACGAGGTGCTGGGCCTGTTCATCCTGCTGATCGTCGGCGTGGCGCTGCTGGGCGAAGGCGGGCACGAGGCGCATCTGAAGCTGTTCGGCTACGCGGTCGAGCCGCTGTCGAAGACGACCTTCTACTTCTCCATCGCCGTGCTGGTGGCGGTGGACCTGGTGCAGTCGGGCTACCAGAAGCGCCTCGACGCCGAGCGCGCGCGCGAACAGGCCCGCCGCGACTGATCCCCGGCCCCTTGCCGGAGCCTTGCGCGGGCGCGCCCCTCCCCCGGGGCGCGCCCGTTTTCCCTTCCGTTCCCGGAGCCCCGCCCATGTACATCCCCGACGCCTTCGAGATGCCGGCCGAGGACGCCGCCGCGATGCTCGCCGCCGGCCCCCTCGCCACGCTGGTGACCGCCGGGCCGGAGGGGCCCGAGGCGACGCCGCTGCCCCTCCTGTTCGATCCCACGGACGGGCCGAAAGGCGCGCTGCTGGGCCATTTCGCCCGCGCCAACCCGCACTGGAAGACCGCCGCCGGGCCGAACGGGCTGGCGCTGATCCACGGGGCGGAGACCTACGTGACCCCCTCCTGGTACGCGGCGAAGGCCGAGCACGGAAAGGTGGTGCCGACCTGGAATTACGAGCTGGTGCAGGTGCGCGGGGGCGTCGAGACCTTCGACGACCCGGAGCGGCTGCTGGCGCTGGTGACCCGCCTGACGGAGCTGCACGAGGGGCCGCGCGACGCCCCCTGGGCGGTGTCGGACGCGCCCGCGCGGTTCATCGCGGCGCAGCTGCGCGGCATCGTCGGGATGCGGCTCGGGATCGAGAGCATCCGCGCCAAGCGCAAGATGTCCCAGAACAAGCCGGCGGCGGACCTGGAGGGCGTGCGCGCGGGCCTCGCGGCCGAGGGCAAGGGCTGGATGCCGGTCTGAGGGCCGGGGGGGCGGCGCGGCCTCAGTCGAAATCCCGCGGCTGGGCATAGGCGACGAGGCGCCCTGCCCCCGCGGTCACCTCGGCCCAGCGCTCGACCTCGAATTCCAGCGCCGCGACGGCGCCGGTCGGGTACTTGCCGAAGGCCCGCGCGCCGCCCTCCACCACCTCGGGGCCGCAGAGCGCACGCAAGAGGCCCGGCACGCCTGGCTCATGCCCCAGCACCAACAGCGCGCCGATATCGTCCGGCTGCTCCTGCACCAGGCGCAGCAGCGTCTCGGGCGCGGCGTTGTAGATCGAGGGCTCAGAGGCATGGTTGGGCGGCAGCCCCGTCGGCCCCGCCATCCGCGGCGCCGCCAGCTCCCACGTCTCCAGCGTCCGGCGCGCGGTCGAGACCAGCGCGAAATCGGGGACCAGCCCCTGCTTCGCGATCCAGTCGCCCATCACCGGGGCCGCGCGGCGTCCGCGCTCGTTCAGGGGGCGGGCGGCGTCGTGCTGGTTCACGTCGGCCCAGCTCGATTTCGCATGCCGCATCAGGATCAGGCGTCGCATCTCCACTCCCCGTCACGTTCGGGCGCGTGGATGGAAAATAGGGCGCCGACGCGCCCCCGGTCGACCGCTGATTTCGCGACCCGCGGGCGCAGGGCCGGCGTCCTGCGCTCCGCCGCGGGCGCAGGCGCCCCTCGCCTCAGGCCCGCCCGCGGAACGGCAGCGCCAGCGTCCACCACAGCCGCCCCGGCCGCGCGTCCTGGTGCTCGGACAGACCGATCACCATCCCCTCCTGCCCGCAAGCGGGGGTCTCGGTGAAGGTGCCGAAGGCCCGGTCCCAGACCGACAGGTTGAAGCCGTAATTGCTGTCATGCTCGGCCCGGATCACCGAGTGGTGGATGCGGTGCACATCCGGCGTCACGATCACCTTGCGCAAGGCCCGCTCCACGCCCTCCGGCAGGCGGATGTTGGAATGGTTGAACATCGCGCAGGCGTTGAGCAGCACCTCGAACGCCACCACCGCCGCGGCGGGCGCGCCCAGCGCGTAGACCAGCCCGATCTTCAGGAGCATCGACAGCGCGATCTCCACCGGGTGGAAGCGGATCGCCGTGCTCACGTCCACGTCGCGGTCGGCATGGTGCACCTTGTGCAGCCGCCACAGGACCGGGACCTTGTGGAACACGAGGTGCTGGAACCAGATCGCGAAATCCATCGCGAGGATGGTCAGCAGGACCGCGAGCCAGAACGGCGCGTCCAGCAGGTGGAACAGCCCCCAGCCCTGCGCCGCGGCGTCCAGCGCCGCGCCGACCGCCGCGGCGGGGAACAACAGGCGCACCACCAGCGAATCGAGGATCGCGACGGCCCAGTTGGTGCTCCAGCGCCGGGCGCGGCCCAGCGCCTGCGCCCGGGCCGGGCGGCGCCATTCCCAGGCCGCCATCACCGCGAAGACCGAGAGGAAGACGCCGAGGCGGATGAAAGGTTCGTATTCCATGGCGCGCATATTTGGGCGTCGCCCCGCCCGCCGTCAACGCGAAGCCGCGCTTGTGGCGCAAAGGTGAGCGGGGCGCGACCCGCGCCGGCCCCGCGCCGGCCCCGCCCCGTCCGCGCCCCGCCCGGCGCCCCCGCGGCGCCTGCCGCGCGGCCGGGCGAACGGGGGGCTCGCCCGGCCGCGCGGCCGCCCCGCCCCCGGCCCGTGAAAAACGCCGCGCCCCCGAAGGAGCGCGGCGCCGTCATCTTCCGGAGACAGGCCCGCAGGCCCGCCCGGTCAGCCCTGGGTGGCGGGGGTGATCAGGATCTCCACCCGGCGGTTCGCCGCCTGCCCCTCGCGCGTCGCGTTGGAGGCGATCGGCTGGCTCTCGCCCCGGCCATAGGCCACGATCCGCTCCACCGCCACCGAGCGCTGCACCAGCGCGCGGCGGACCGCCGAGGCGCGGGCCTCGGAGAGCTGCTGGTTGAACTCCTCCGCGCCGCGGCTGTCGGTGTGGCCGATCACGTCGATATAGGTCGACGGGTAGGCGTTCAGCGTCTGCGCGACCTGGGTCAGCGGGCGCGAGAACTGCGGCTTGATCTCGGCCGAGCCGGTGTCGAAGGTGATGCCCTCGGGCAGCGTCACCAGAAGCGCGTCGCCGACCCGCTGCACGTCCGCGCCGGTATCGGCCAGGTCCTGGTTCAGGCGGCGCTCCTGCTCGTCGAGATAGGTGCCCGCGGCGGCGCCGGCGATCAGCCCCACGCCCGCGCCCACCAGCGCGTTGCGCCGGTCGTTGCCGCCGACCAGCGTGCCCGCCGCGGCGCCGATGGCCGCGCCGATCAGCGCGCCGCCGACCTGGCGGTTCGAGGGCCCGTCATTGTTCGCGCAGCCGGCCAGCAGCATGGCCGCCGCGGTGACGGAGATCACGCCGGCACGGGGCGCGATGGCGGGAATCCTGGAGAGCGTCTTCATGATGTCGTCTCTTTCAATCCTGTCGGTCTCGTCCTGCGCGCCGCCCGGCGGGCGGGCGCCTCCGCGCCATGCGGAGCGGGTTCGGGCCATCGCCCGTCGCCCCCGCAGAACCGGCGCAGGTTAACCGCTCATATGGGCCGGATCGGGGCGATCTCCAGCGGCGCCCCGAAATGGTCACGAGTCTACCGTTTCTATTGCGGACACAATCAATGGAAACGCGGCGCACTAATAACCGCGCTTCGCAGGCGCATATCATGCCCATGACAGGGCGCGCCGCGGCGGGAACCATCCCCTCCCCCCCCCGCCGACGCCGCCCGCATGGACCAGGAGATTGAAGATGACCGTTCAGACCACCGAGAACCTGCTGCTCGTCACCGGCTCGATCCGCGGCGAAGACAGCGCCTCGACCCGCCTCGCCACCCGCCTGGCCGAGCGCCTCGCCCCCGGCGGCTACGCCCACCGCGACGCGGCCTCGGGCCTCGAGATGGTGGACGGCGAATGGCTGGGCGCGATGGCGACCGCCCCCGAGGCGCGCGACGCCCGCCAGGCCGCCCGCGCGGAGCTGGCCGAGACCCTGATGGACGAGGTGAAGGCCGCCGACACGCTGGTGATCGCGGTCCCGATCTACAACTTCTCGCCCGCCGCGCAGATCAAGACCTGGTTCGACCAGCTGGCCCGCGCCGGCGTCGCCTTCAAGTATTCCGAGGCCGGCCCCGAGGGCCTGCTGACCGGCCGCAAGGCCTGGATCGTGATGACCTCGAACGGCACCGAGGAAGGCTCGGCCATCGATTTCGCGACGCCCTGGGTCAAGCACATGCTGGGCTTCTTCGGGATCGAGGTCGCGGGCGTGATCGCCGCCGACCGCCAGGCCTTCGACGAGAGCAGCGTGGACAAGGCGCTGGAGCAGGTCGAGGCGCTGCCGCTGGCGGCCTGATCCGCCGCGGGTCGCCGCCGCCCGTGCGGCTCGGCCCGGAAGGCGATGCGCGCGCAGGGCGCAGGCGGGAAGAGCGGCCCGCCCGCGCCCGGGGGCGGACCGGGGCGACTGTCCCTCGCCGCCCGGTCCGCCCCTCGGCGCGCGCCGCGCCGTCCCGGCCCGGCCCTGCGCCCCGCAACCGCGCTCCGAACCGGGGCCGCGGCCTTGACAGCCCGCCCCCTCGCCCGCATCTGGCGAAGGGAGACGGCCCCGCGGCGCAGGTCGCGGGGCCGTTTCGCTTCGGCCCGCCCGCCCCGTCGCCCGGGGCGCCGCCGCGGCTTTGCTTTGATCCGGCGCCCCGCGCGCCCTAAGACGTCTCTTCGCGGCCCCCGCGCCGCACCGTTTCCCCGGCGCCCCCGTGCGCCGCCCGATTTTCACGTGCGCCCTGCCCCGGCGCCCCCCTCGGCGCAGCTCCGCGCCGTCGCGCCCCCCATTCCCGGGCGCCAGCCGGTCCGTCCCCCGGACCCTGCCAGCCGCCCCGACACGCCGCCCGGACGCCCCTCCGGCCCCGGGCCCAGGATGACGGAGACTTCCATGCCCGCACCGAACCCGGCCGCGCTCGACTTCATGCTCGCCCGCCGCTCCCGCCCCGCGAAGACGCTCTCCGGCCCCGGGCCGGACCGCGCGACGCTGGAGACGATCCTGACCGCCGCCGCCCGCACCCCGGACCATGGCAAGCTGGAACCCTGGCGCTTCGTGGTCATCGGCCCCGAGGCGGGCGCGCGCCTCGCCAGGCTGACCGAGACGCGCGGCGCCGCCAAGGGGCTCGACCCCGAGAAGATCGCCAAGGACGCCTCGGCCTTCACCCGCGCGCCGGTCTGCATCGCGGTGCTCGCCTCGCCCGTCGCCTCGCCCAAGATCCCGGAGCTGGAGCAGACCCTCTCGGCCGGGGCGGTGTGCCTTGCGGCCGTCAACGCCGCCCTCGCCTCGGGCTGGGGGGCGAACTGGCTGACCTCCTGGATGGCCTTCGACCGCGAATGGCTGTCCGAGGGCCTGGAAGCGGCCGAGCACGAGTGGTGCGCGGGCTTCATCCATGTCGGCACGGAAACCGTCGCCCCGCCGGAGCGCCCGCGCCCGGACCTCGCGGCCAAGACGACCTGGTGGGCGTAAGGCGATGATCGGCGATTTCTTCAAGGCGGTCGGACAGCTCGGGGATCCGCGCTTCCGCAAGGTGTTCGGGATCTCCATCGCGCTGACGCTGCTGCTGCTGGCCGGGCTCTACGCCGCCTGGTGGTGGCTGTCGGGCGGCATCGACGCGGCCGAGGGAACCACGCTGCTGGGCTTCCAGCTCGGGTTCCTCGACACGGTGCTGGAGGTGCTGGCCCGCATCGGCGGCGTGATCGTGCTGTTCTTCCTGATGATGCCGGTCGCGTCGCTGTTCATCGGCCTGTTCCTGGAAGAGATCGCCGACGCCGTCGAGGCGCGCCACTACCCGGACGCGCGCGGAACCCGCAAGATCGGCTGGGCCGAGATGGCCTGGGACGGGGTGCTGTTCACGCTGACGCTGATCGGCGTGAACCTGTTGGCGCTGATCCTCTACGTCATCTTCCTGCCCGCGGGGCCGTTCATCTTTCTCGCCGTCAACGGCTGGCTGCTGGGGCGGCAGTATTTCGAGTTGGTCGCCGCCCGCCATGTCGGCTTCAAGGAGGCGCGGGTGCTGCGCAAGCGGTTCCAGGCGCCGGTCTTCATCGCGGGCGTGCTGATGGCCGCGCCGCTGTCGATCCCGATCGTCGGCCTCGTGGTCCCGGTGCTGGGGGTGGCGACCTTCACCCACATGCACCAGCGGCTGACCCATGGCCGCCGGGCCGCCGCGGCCTGAGCCGCGACGCAGGCGCAACGCAAAGGGCCGCGCGGGGGATCCCCCGCGCGGCCCTTTTTTCGTCTCCGGTCGGCGCGTCCCGGGCTCTCGCCCCCCGCGCGCCCGGCCCCCGATCAGGAGCCGACGGTGGGCGGAAGCTCGGCCTTCTTGTCCGAGCAGCCGGCGGCCGCGGCCGGGCCCGCCGCGAAGGCGAGCATCCCGAGAACGGCGAGGATGGCGGTCATGGCTTTCATCAAGTCGTCCTTTCGGCAGGTTTCGTTATCCGAAATCATGCCTGAGCCCCGCCCCCGGTCAAGCGCGCCGGCGATGCGCCCCCCGCCCTTCCCGTGGGGCGGAAGGGTGCGCCGCGCCCCGGGGGAAACCGTGAACGGCGGCGAAACCCGGGCGCGGGACGCCGCGGAGGGGACCCGGAACGCAAGCCGCCCCGCGCCTTGGGGGGCGCGGGGCGGCGGGATCGGTCGGCGGCGAGGCCCGGGCGCAGGCGGCCTGCGCCCCGGCTCGCTGCCCCGGCTCACTGCGCGGGATCATTTCCCCGGCTCACTGCGCGGGCGCGTTGCGGTTCGGCAGCTGCCAGAGCGGCCAGTCGTCGAGGCTCACCGCGCCCGACAGGATGATCGCCATGATCGCCACCCACAGCACGGTGGTGATGATCGTGGTGATGATGAACCGCTTCTTCAGCGCGGGCGCCTCGGGCGCCGAGGCGGGGGTGCCGGGCACCACCTCGCCGACATCCGCCTGGCTCTTCATCCGGATCGGCAGGATGATGAACAGGGTCATGAACCACACGACCGCGTAGACGACGATGGCGCCGGTGATGCTGATCATCAGACCTGCTCCAGCTCCACCAGCGCGCCGTTGAAGTCCTTCGGGTGCAGGAACAGCACCGGCTTGCCATGGGCGCCGATCTTCGGCTCGCCGGTCCCCAGCACGCGCGCGCCGTTCTCTTTGAGCTTGTCGCGGGCGGCGAGGATGTCGTCGACCTCGTAGCAGATGTGGTGGATGCCGCCGGCGGGGTTCTTGTCGAGGAAGCCCTGGATCGGCGAGTTCTCGCCCAGCGGGTACAGGAGCTCGATCTTGGTGTTCGGCAGCTCGATGAACACCACGGTCACGCCGTGATCGGGCTCGTCCTGCGGCGGGTTCACCTTGGCGCCGAGGGTGTCGCGGTACTGCGCGCTCGCGGCCTCGAGGTCGGGGACGGCGATGGCGACGTGGTTGAGGCGTCCGATCATGGGTCTGCTCCTGGGCCTGGGGCTGGGTGTCTTTGCAGGCGGAGCTAGCGGCGCGCAGGCCCCGTGGCAAGGGGCGCCGTGGTCGCGCGCAGGGCGGCGCGGGCGGAGGGCGCGGGCGGAGGGCGCGGGCGGAGGGCGCGGGCGGAGGGCGCGCCCCCGCCCGCGCGCCGCGCCTCAGCCGATCGCCGCGGCGACCGAGGCGGAAAGCGGCGTGGTCGGCCGCCCGATCAGGGCCGAGAGCGCGCCCCCGTCATCGAACAGCGCCCCCTGCGCCGCCGCCGCGTCCGCCCCGGCGATGAACGCCGCAAGGCCCGCGGGCAGGCCCGCGCCTTCCAGCGCCTTGGCGTACTCGGCCTCGGGCATGTCGACATACGGGATCTCCTTGCCCGACTGGGCCGACAGCTCGGCGGCGAGATCGGCGAGGGTCCAGGCCACGTCCCCGGCGAGCTCATGCACCTTGCCCTGCTGCGCGGGGTCGAGGAGGACCGCCACGGCGGCGGCGGCGTAATCGGCGCGGGCGGCGGCGGCGATGCGCCCATGCCCCGCGGCCCCGATCAGCGCGCCATGCTCCAGCGCCGCGGGCAGCCCGGCGGTGTAATTCTCGGCGTACCAGCCGTTGCGCAGGATGGTGTGCGGCAGGCCCGAGGCGGCGAGGTCGGCCTCCGTCTCCCGGTGCTCGGGCGCCAGCGAGATCACGCTCTCATCCGCGTGCAGCAGGCTGGTATAGACCACGTGGCCGACGCCCGCCGCCTTCGCCGCCTCGATCACCGCGCGGTGCTGCGGCCCGCGCTTGCCGATCTCGGAGCCGGAGATCAGCAGCAGCACGTCCACCCCCTCCAGCGCCGGGGCGAGGCCCGCGGGCGCGTCATAATCGAAGGGCCGCGCCTCGATGCCGAGATCGGCGGCCTTCTCGGGGCTGCGGGCGAGGGCGACGAGGGAGGCGGCGTAGGTGCGCGCCTTCAGCCCGTCGATGACGAGGCGGCCGAGCTGGCCGGCGGCGCCGGTGATCGCGATGCGCATGGGGGGTCTCCTTGGGTCTGCATGCCTTGGCGGCGTGTCGATGACCTCCACTTGGGCCGGACGCTTGCAAAAGGTAAGTACATACACAAATGTAAGTGTGAGATTTTTCCAAGGGAGGCCCCATGACCCCGCTCAGCGATGCGATTCACCAGGGACGGCTCGAGGGCGACCTGCTCAACCCCAACTGCCCGTCGCGCGAGATCATGAAGCACGTCACCAGCCGCTGGGGCGTGCTGGCGCTGATCGCCCTGCAAGGGGGGACGCTGCGCTTCTCGGCGCTGCGGCGGCGGATCGGGGGGGTGTCGGACCGGATGCTGACCCAGACCCTGCAAACCCTTGAACAGGACGGGTTCGTGCGCCGCACGGCCTATCCCGTGGTGCCGCCGCACGTGGAATACAGCCTGACGGAGGAGGGGGCGGAGGCGGCCGAGCTGGTGCGCGCGCTGGCCGACTGGATCGAGGCGCGGACCCCCGCGATCCTCGCGCGCAGGGCCCGGGCGGCGGAAGACGCCTGATCCGCGCGCGCCCTGCGCGCTGGACATCGGCTCCGCCCTCCTGTACCGCAAGCCCGGAAAAATCTTGCCGGGCCCCCGCCCGGCGCGCAGGAAACGAACCGAAAACGAGGGCCTGACATGCGCGTCTACTACGATCGCGATTGCGACACGAACCTGATCAAAGACCTGAACGTGGCCGTCGTGGGCTACGGCTCGCAGGGTCACGCGCACATCCTGAACCTGAAGGATTCGGGCGCCAAGAACCTGGCCGTCGCGCTGCGCCCCGGCTCCCCCTCCGCCGCCAAGGCCGAGGCCGCCGGCCTGAACGTGATGTCGATCGCCGAGGCCGCCGCCTGGGCCGACGTCATCATGATGGCCATGCCCGACGAGCTGCAGGCCGACACCTACTACGCGCATATCCATGACAACCTGAAGGACGGCGCCGCCATCGCCTTCGCGCATGGCCTGAACGTGCATTTCGGCCTGATCGAGCCGAAGCCGGGCGTCGACGTGATCATGATGGCCCCCAAGGGCCCGGGCCACACCGTGCGCGGCGAGTTCGTGAAGGGCGGCGGCGTCCCCTGCCTCGTGGCCGTGCACCAGAACGCCTCGGGCCGCGCGCTCGAAGTGGGCCTCTCCTACTGCTCCGCCATCGGCGGCGGCCGGTCGGGCATCATCGAGACCGACTTCAAGGAAGAGTGCGAGACCGACCTGTTCGGTGAGCAGGTCGTGCTGTGCGGCGGCCTCGTCGAGCTGATCCGCATGGGCTTCGAGACCCTGGTCGAGGCCGGCTACGCCCCGGAGATGGCGTATTTCGAGTGCCTCCACGAGGTGAAGCTGATCGTCGACCTGATCTACGAGGGCGGCATCGCGAACATGAACTACTCGATCTCGAACACCGCCGAGTACGGCGAGTACGTGTCGGGCCCGCGCATCCTGCCCTACGACGAGACCAAGGCCCGCATGAAGGCGGTGCTGAAGGACATCCAGGACGGCCGCTTCGTCCGCGACTGGATGCTGGAGTGCAAGTCCGGCCAGGCCTCGTTCAAGGCGATCCGCCGCAACAACGACGCCCACCAGATCGAGGAAGTCGGCGGCAAGCTGCGCGACATGATGCCCTGGATCTCGGCCGGCAAGCTGGTCGACAAGGCCAAGAACTGATCCTTTCCGCTTCGGCGAAAAGGGAAAGGGGCGCCCCGCGGGGCGCCCCTTTTGCGTTCGGAGGATCAGTCCATGTACCTGTCGAGACGGTCGTCGCAGATTTTCTCCGCCGCCTCGGGGATCAGGTCCTGCTCCTTCAGGCTCAGGAGCACGCCATCCGCCCAATGGTTCTCGACCGCGCCGATCAGGGCGAAGAATACGGTCTTCTTCTTCTTCTGATCCCAGCGGAACGCCCCGATGGCCACCTTGAACTCGCCGCGCAGCGCCGAGAGGTACTCCTTGGTGAAGCCATGCGAGGTGGTGGAGTACGCGCTGATCCAGCAATAGCCTAGGTAGATCGCGTCCGAAGGTTGGCGGAAACCCGAGGTCAGGACGACGGACACCGCGTCGAGCTGCATGCGCTGCTGCAGAAGGACGGCTTCCGAACGCGGCGCCGCGGCCCGGGTCGAAGGCCCGACCGTGGAGTCGAGCCCGCTCCCCTCCGGCCGTGCGACCGGGAACGGTTGCGGCGCCGGAACCGGCGGCGGGACATTGACGGTCACGTTGATCGTCGGCTGGGGCGCGGGCGGAAGCGGGGGCGGCTGGGGCGCGGGCGGAAGCTGGGGCGGCTGGGGCGCGGGCGGAAGCGGGGGCGGCTGGATCCAGTACATGAAACCAGCGGCGGTCGCCCCCACGAGCGCAAGCGAAGAAATCGCGGCGATCACGGTGGCGACCGTGTTCACGAAGGCGTTGCCCCTGAACATGTCGCAGCAGGCCCGCCCGGCGGTGAGCACGAACAGGTACAGGGAGAAGATATACACGAGCTTCTTGTAAAGTATTTCGCGCATCGCCTCCCCCCAAGGACGATCCCTCCAACACGACAAAGGTGTTCACGCCGGATTCAGAACGCAAGCGGCGGCGCCCCGGGCGCCGGGGCCCGGCGCGGTCCGGTCCCGCCGACCCGGGGAGGCCCCGGTCCCGATGACGCGGCGAGCGGCGCCAGAGGCGCTGCCATCACGCGCTACGCGCCGGTTGAATCGAATGGGGAATTCCGCCGCTCGCGGGGCTCGGATTGAGAGCGCGGCCAGCCCAGGGCGCCCGCGACGGATGCCTTTCCGGACAAAACGTCGCTCCCCCTCAGATCCCCTGCGCCTTGCGGTCGATCCGCACCCCGTCGATGCGCCAGCCGCCCTCCGCCACCGGGATGAGCCAGTAATCGGCGGCCCAGAGCCGCCCCTCCGGTCCCTTCAGCAGCACCGCCTGGCGCAGCCGCCCGCCCTCGGGCGTCAGCGCGCCGAAGATCTGCTCGACCGATTTCTCCACCATCGGATAGCCCTGCCGGACCATGGCGCCGAAATTCCTGGCCGTCACGAACCGCTCCCGGATCTGGGGCGAGGCATGGGCGAAGGCGGCCTCGACATCCCCCGCCCGGAAGGCGGCGATCTGGGCGGTGATGACCGCGCGAATCTCGGCCATCGCCCGCTGCGCGCCGGGGGACGGCGCGGCGTCCCCCGCGGCGACGGCGGGCGGCGCCAGGCCCGGGCCCAGCGCAAGCGCCAGCCCGAGGGCGGAGAGGATCGTCAGACGGATCACGGCGCGCATCTCGGGTCTCCTCGCTCTGCCGGGCGCAAGCGGCGCCGCCCCCTTCAGTTTGTCCGAAAATCACATCCGGCAAGGCTGGAAAAGGCGCGCGAGAAAACATATGAATATATGAAACATTCAAACACGGAGACGGGTCATGAACCCTGACTGGATCAACGGGCTTGTCGGCGGGCTGATGATCGGCGCCTCCGCGGGCCTCCTGCTGCTGGGCAACGGGCGCATCGCGGGCATCTCGGGCATCCTCGGCGGGCTGCTGGACCGCTCCTCCGCCATCGCGTGGAAGGAGCGGGCGATCTTCATCGGCGCGATGCTGGCCTCGCCGCTGCTGTACCTGCTGCTGTTCGGCGAGAAGAGCATCGAGATCACCTCCGAGCCGGCGATGCTGATCGCGGCGGGGCTGCTGGTCGGCTTCGGCGCGCGGCTCGGCTCGGGCTGCACCTCGGGGCACGGGGTGTGCGGGTCGGCGCGGCTGTCGAAACGCTCGCTGGCGGCGATGGCGACCTTCATGGGCACGGCGATCGGGACCGTGGCCCTCGTGAACCTCCTGGGCTGAGGAGAGGCGCAAGATGCACGCACGCTACGTGATTTCCGGCCTCTCGGGGCTGCTGTTCGGCCTCGGGCTGATGATCTCGGACATGGCCAACCCGGCGCGGGTGCTGGCGTTCCTCGACGTCGCGACGATGGCGGACGGGACCTGGGACCCGACGCTGATGTTCGTGATGGGCGGGGCGATGACGGTGTCGTCGATCGCCTGGATCATCTCCTGGCGCCGGGCGTCGAACCTGTGGGGCGGCCCGCTGCCGCCGCCCGCCGCGGCGCCCATCGACCGGCGGCTGATCGCGGGCTCGGCCCTGTTCGGCATCGGCTGGGGGCTGGTCGGGGTGTGCCCGGGCCCGTCGCTGGTGGCGCTGTTCCTGCACCCGCCCGCGACGATCATCTTCGCGGTCTCGATGCTGACGGGCATGGTCGCCTTCGCGCTGACCGACGGTGTGATGCGCCGCGCGCCGGCCTGACGGGGCGCCGCCGCGCCGCCCTGGCGCGCCGCCTGAGAGAGGCCCGCCCCGGATCCCGGGGCGGGCCTTTTCCTTGCGCGTTCCTTGCGCGCGGGGGGGGCGGTTCGGCGGCGATGGAAACCCGGCGTTAACCGAGTCGGGCCGTTTCTGGAGGGGCCGTCCCCCACCGGTTCCGGAGCCCGCCCATGACCCACCCCGCCCCCGCCCTCAGCATCATCCTGCCGGCCGCCCTCGGGCCGGAGACGCCCGGTTTCGCCGCCGCGCGCGGACAGCGCGCCCCGGGGATGGAGGTGCTGCTGGCCCGCGGCGCGCAGGACCTGTCGCCGGGCGGCGCCGGATTGCGCGAGGTGACGGCGCGGGACGGCGCCGACCCGGTCGAGGCGGCGCTGGCCGTCGCCCGCGGGGCGCTGTGCATGATCGCGGATCACGAGACCGCCTGGGCGCTGGGCGAGGCGGCGGCGCGCAGCGCGCTGTTCCCCGAGCCGGGCGCGGCGCGGCTGCTGATCCTGCCCCAGGACGGCGCGATGGGATCGCGCCGCGCGCCGCGGCGCGCCGATGGACGGCGGGCGGCGGCGCTGATGTTCCGCGACGGCGCGCCGCCGCCGCTCTCGGCCCTGATCGCCCCGACCGCGCTGCTGCGCCGGGCGCTGGCGCCGCGCGCCGCGGGACCCGCCCGCGGGGCGCTGACCGTGCTGCGGGCCGAGGCGCTGGGCGCCCGGGTCGAGGGGCCTCTGGGCCCGTGGTCGGCCCGCCCGGCCCCCTGCCCCGAGCCGCATCGCTGGTCGGCCGAGCAGTGCCTGACCCGCGCCGCCGGGCTGCTGACCCCGCGCGAGCGGGGCTGGGCGGCGCGGGCCCTCGGCGCCCCCCCGGGCGCGGCGCCCCGCACGGGCTGGCGGGGAATGCTGGGGGCGATGTCCTCGGCCGCCGCGCGCTCGCGCCGCGGCGCGCACTGGATCTGAGCGCGGCCGGGGCGAAGCCGGCCGAGGAGCCGCCGCGCGGCGGCGCGGACGGGCGGCACGCAGGAGGGGCGCGGACCGCCCCCTCGGACCGCACCCACGGGCCGCCCCTACGGAAAGACCGCACGTGCGGACCGTGCGGGCGAAGCCCCGCCCCGCGCCTTCCCGCCTTCGCCCATGGCCTCGCGTCCCGCCGCACGGCCCCGACGTCGCGGCCGAGGCCCATGTCGGCCCTGTCCCCGCCCCCGGCCGCCTTTCCCTGGGGGCGCGGCGAGCCCCCCCCGGGGTCTGAACGCGAAAACGCCCCGCATCCGCGGGGCGTTTTCGCCGGACCCTCCTTGATGCGCCCCCGGGCGCCCGCCGCGCGGCGGGGCCCGGCCGCGCGTTCAGCCCCAGGCGGCGTGGGCCGCCATCGCCGCCGCCTCGTGCAGGTGCATGTCGAGATCGTTCGCCGCCTCGATCCGGGAGATGGTCCGCGCGCTCACGTCCCCGGGGCGCAGCTTCACCGGGCGGCGCAGCTGCGCGCCGCCGAGCACCTGCGGCCAGCCCTCGGTCCCCGCGGCGCGCTGCTGGCCGACGCCGATCCCCAGCACATCGCGCAGGTAGCCCTGGAAGTTCGGCAGGTCCTCGCGCAGCGCCACCAGGTAATTGGCCCGCGACAGGTTCGCCTTCGCCACCGCCAGGTCCGCGCGATCCAGCCGCACCGGCACAAGCGCGGGCATCCCCGCGGCCATGCGGGTCATCGCGTTCAGCAGCAGCTTGCGCTCCGCCGGGCCCGACAGCAGCGCCTGCGCCAGCGCCTCCGGGTCCCCGGCCAGCGCGTCGGCGTCGGCGCCCTCGGGCAGCAGCGCCGCGCGCTCCTCCCCCGGCATGGCCATCACCTCGCCCAGCCGGGACAGGAACCGGTTCACCGGGTCGTCGAACACCGAGACATAGAGCGGCCAGCGCCCCAGCCCGTCGAAATAGCCGTAGGGGACGTGGCCGAGCGCGAGCCGCGCCGTGGCCAGCGCCCGCGCGGGCGCCGCCCCGCCCATGCGCGCCTGGCGGCAGAAGGCCTCGTCATAGGCCAGCAGCGTCTCGCCGCGCGAATAGCTGCGGAAGAACAGGGCGCGGTTCAGGCGGCTGGCGCCGCAATGCGGAACATGGGCGTGGACCAACAGTCTGACCGTCATGGCGCGCGACCCTCCCGGTTGCGAGTCCGGCGCCCGAATCATATGAACGAGCGCCCTTTGGCTGCGTTCATTTACCCACTATCAACCATAGGTTGTCAAAGATTCAGAAGCGAAACCTCTAGACGTTTTTCGCTTGGCGCCGCGCGGGCGCCGCTGTGCGGCCCGTCTTGACAGCCCCGGCCCGGCCCTTATGTTACGCGGTGATGACACGGAGCACGCGAGCCGCGCGTGCTTTTTTCAGGCCGCACATATGCTCAAGATGAGCATAACCCAGACCGGGAACGCGGCGCCTGAGCCGGGACGCACATGCCCGCCGCTCGAGATAGGGAGATTCTCCCATGTTCATGAACGCCGACGCGAAGCTTGAAGCGGCGCGCGCCGAACTGGCCGCCACCTACGACCTCGCGCCCTCGGACGCCGCCATGCGCGACACCGCCGCGATCTACGACAAGGTCCGCCGGGTGATCCCCGAGGCCGACTGGATGCTGCACGCCCCTTACGTGCGCGCGATCAACGCGCTGAAGGCCCAGAAGGACGCGGTGATCCTGGCGCATAACTACATGACGCCCGAGATCTTCCACGGCGTCGCGGACGTGGCGGGCGACAGCCTGCAGCTCGCGATCGAGGCCACGAAGGTGCCCCAGCAGGTGATCGTCCAGTGCGGCGTGCACTTCATGGCCGAGACCTCGAAGGTGCTGAACCCCGCCAAGACCGTGCTGATCCCCGACAGCCGCGCGGGCTGCTCGCTCGCGAGCTCGATCACCGCCGCGGACGTGGAGACGATGCGCGCCCAGTATCCCGGCGCCCCGGTGGTCAGCTACGTCAACACCACCGCCGAGGTGAAGGCGGTGTCGGACGTGTGCTGCACCTCCTCGAACGCCGTGCAGATCGTCAACGCCATGGAGGCGGACACCGTCATCATGACCCCCGACGGCTGGCTGGCGCGCAACGTCGCCAACCAGACCGACAAGCGGGTCGTGTGGTGGGAAGGCTCGTGCATCGTGCATGAACGCTTCACCCCCGAGGAGCTGCGCGCCTACCGCGAGGCGGACCCCGAGACGGCGATCATCGCCCATCCCGAATGCACCCCCGCGGTGGTGGCCGAGGCGGACTTCACCGGCTCGACCGCCGCGATGATCAACTGGGTCAAGGTGAACAAGCCCGCCAAGGTGGTCATGGTCACCGAGTGCTCGATGTCCGACAACGTCGCCGCCGAGGCGCCGGAAACCGACTTCATCCGCCCCTGCAACATTTGCCCGCATATGAAACGCATCACCCTGGAGAATATCCTGTGGTCGCTGCATTCGGGCGAAGAGGAAGTGACCGTGCCCGACCACCTGATCGCCCCCGCCCGCGCGGCGGTCGAGAAGATGATCGCGCTGACCGCCTGACCCTGACCGCCTGACCTGACCGCGGCGTCCGCCAGGACGCCGCGCCGAGCCGCGCCGACCCGCACACTGGGCGTGCGGCGGCGTGGGGGGACGGACCGCTCCGGCGGCCGCGTTCTCAAGGCTCCCGGCCTGCGCCCCCCAACGCAGGCCGGGCGCCGCCTTCCCTCTCCGGCCCTGATCCGCGGCCGCACCCCGGACCCCTTTGACATGACCGACCAGCCCCAGGCCCTCGAGGTGATGGACGCCGGCGCCCCCGTGATCGTGGGCGCGGGGCTCGCCGGGCTGTTCCTCGCCCTGAAGATGGCCCCGGCGCCCTGCCTGGTGCTGTCCCCGGCGCCGCTCGGGGACGGGGCGAGCTCGGCCTGGGCGCAGGGCGGCATCGCCGCGGCGCTGGCGCGCGGGGACAGCCCGGCGCTGCATGCCGCCGACACCGCAGCCGCGGGCGCGGGGCTGGTGGACGGCGCCGTCGCGCTGTCGGTGGCCGAGGAGGCCGCGGCGCGGATCGAGGACCTGGCCCGCCTCGGGACCCCCTTCGACCGCGACGCCTCGGGCGGCTATGTCCAAAGCCGCGAGGCCGCCCATTCCGCCCGCCGCGTGGTCCGCGTCGGCGGCGACGGCGCCGGGCGCGCGGTGATGGCGACGCTCGTGGCCGCGGTGCGCCGGACCCCTTCGATCCGGGTGCTGGAAGGCGTGACGGCGGAGGAGATCCTGACCGACGACGGCCGGGTCGCGGGCCTTCTGTGCCGCGCGCCCTCGGGGCCGCTGGCGATCCGCGCCTCGGCGGTCGTTCTGGCCACCGGCGGGGTCGGCGGGCTTTACGCCACCACCACCAACCCGGCGCAGGTGCGCGGCGAGGGGCTCGGGATGGCCGCCCGCGCGGGCGCGCCCGCCGGGGACCCGGAATTCGTGCAGTTCCACCCGACGGGCCTCGCCGTGCCCGGGGACCCGACGCCGCTGGCCTCGGAGGCCTTGCGGGGCGAGGGGGCGTTGCTGGTCGACGCTTCGGGCCGGCGGATCATGGAAGGGGTGGACCCGGCGCTGGAGCTTGCGCCGCGGGACATCGTCGCCCGCGCCATCCACCGCGAGATCGCGGCGGGGACCCGGGTGTTCCTCGACACGCGGGCGGCCATCGGCGACCGCTTCCCGGAGGAATTCCCCACCATCGACGCGCATTGCCGCGCCGCGGGGATCGACCCGGTGCATGACCTGATCCCGGTGCGCCCGGCCCAGCACTACCACATGGGCGGGGTGCTGACCGACGCGCGCGGACGCAGCGCGTTGCCGGGGCTGCACGCCGCCGGGGAAACCGCCTGCACCGGGCTGCACGGGGCGAACCGGCTCGCCTCCAACTCGCTGCTCGAGGCGCTGGTCTTCGGCGCCCGCGCGGCCGAGGACCTGGCCGGGACCGAGGCCGCGAAGGTCGCCCTGCCCGACGCCGCGCTGGCGCGCGCGGGCAAGGGCGCCGGGCGCGGCCCGGACCCCGAGCGCCTGCAGGCGCTGCGCCGGGTCATGGACCGCGACGCGGGGGTGGAGCGGGACGCGGAGGGGCTGCGCCGCCTGCTGCGCCTCCTGGAAGACGCCGACCGGGCCGAGCGCGTGGCCGCCGCCGCGGGCCGCCCCGAGGGGGGCGCGTCCTGGCGCAACATGCTGGCCGCCGCGACGCTGATCGGCGCCGCCGCGCTGGCGCGCGAGGAGAGCCGCGGCGGGCATCACCGCCGCGATTTCCCGCAGGCCGACCCGTCCCGCGCGGCGCGCACGGTGATGACCCTGGCCGAGGCCGAGGCGATCCGCGCCGGGGCCTGAGCCCCGGGCGCGGGCGCCGGGCGCGGTCCGCTCAGGCCTGGCGCGCCGCCTGCTGGCGCCAGAGCAGCATCTCGGATTTCAGCACGTTGGTGGCCTGCCGGAACGCGGCGCCCGACAGCTCGGCCCCTGCGCCGGCCTTGTCGCCCCGCTCCACCTTCGCGGCGACGGCGCCCGCGGCCTCGTGGAAACCGGCATGGGCCTCCATCGTGTTGCGAAAGCCGCTCATCCCCGAGACGACGGGATCGCGCTTCATCGAATGCAGCCACTTGCCGAAGGCGCACTGGTCGTCGCAGGCGATGTCGCGCGCCGGTTTCGGCAATTTGCCGCTGGTCACCGCCACCGACAGCTTCGCTTTCCAACCCTCGTGCGCGTCCAGCGCCTCGCGGATCTGCATGTCCAGAACCGACAGGTCCATCACGCCCCTCCCTTTCACATGTTCAGGACGTGGAACATCGCCCGGACCCGTGAAGAAAAGGTTCAGCGCCCCGGGGGCCATGACGAAAGACGGCCGCCCCGGGGGGGCGGCCGCCTGTCGCGTCGCGATGCGGGCGCGCGTCAGCGGCGCGCGACCTGGTCCGGCAGGCGGTAGAAGGTGTGCTCGCCGATCCGGGCGGTGCGCACCAGGCGCCGGGCCCAGCGGGGCGAGACGTCGGTGTTGTGGTAATGGGTGGCGTTGAGCGTCAGCTCCCGCTCGCGCCCGTCGATCATCCGGCGCGCGATGCGGCCCGCGCGGTTCCAGGCGCGGCGGTCGGCCACCCGTTCGGGCTTGCCGTCGCAATTGTAGGAGAACTGGCAGGCGTTGAGGTTCTCGGCCCCCTGGCGGACCACGCCGCAGACCGAGTTGGGATAGCGGCGGCTGTCGACGCGGTTGAGGATCACCTCGGCCACCGCGATCTGGCCGGCCAGCCCCTCGCCGCGCGCTTCGAAATAGAGCGCCTCGGTCAGGCATTTCCACTGCGGGCCGCCCTTGGCCGAGGCGGCCTGGAACTCGGACCAGTCCGCGGGCAGCGCCTGCGACTGGACCGAGCGGGCCACCGGGGCGCCGCCCCCGAGGGCCTCGGTCAGGCGGCGGATCTCGGCGTCCATGCGGTCGAGGTGATCGAAGCCCCCGGTCTTGGCGGCGCGGGGGGTGGCGCGGCCCGCGACGGCGCCTGTGTCGACCGCGCCGCGGCGCTTCATGACGCCGGCCAGCGCCTCGCGCTCGCCCTCGAGCGCGGATTTCACGAAGAGGGAGGCGTCGGCCGCAGCCTGCGCCGGAACCAGAAGGGATGCGGCGAGCAGCGCCGCCGCCAGGGCGCGCGGCCCGCGGGCGTGAGAGGTCTTCTTCATTACAAACCTGTCCGTACCGTTGTTCGCCAGGACGTCTCGCCTGTTGCGCGACCGGCCCCTACCGAACGCGGGGCCTGCCAAACATACAAGAACGCGCGACCCGGCCCGTTCGCCGCATCGCGATCTTCGATACGCCCCCGCGACGGCGCATTGGCGCGCGCGCCTCCTCCCGGAGCTGCGGCGACAATGCCCTGCGGCGGACGTGGGCGCCAATGCGGCGACCGCGCCCAGCCGCGATTTAGGCGGGCGTTTGTTCACAAGTGTTGAAGATGTGCAACCACTTCTGGGCAGGATCGTGGCGCGAACGGATGGTCGCCTTCACCCTTCCGCGAGGTCGAGCGCCGCCGACAGGCTGCGCGCCAGGTCGCGGGATTCGCGGAAGGGCGCGGCGGCAAGCCCTTGCCACGCCGGGGATTTCTCGGCCCGGGCGAGGCCCTTTCGGCCGAACTGGTCGCGAAAGGCCAGCGCCGCCCAGGCCCGGGCCTGGGCGCTGCGGCGCGCCGATTCGGCGCCCGGCTCGGCCGAGAGCCCGGCGATCCGCCGCTCCACCGCGTCAACCGTCTCGGCCACGCCCGCGCCGTCGGCGGCCGAGCAGGACAGCGCCTCGGCGGTCCAGCCGTCGGGCCGCGGCGGGGCGAGCGAGAGCGCGCCCTTGAGGTCCGACAGCGCCCGGCGCGCGGGCCCGCCCATGTCCGCCTTGGTGACGACGACGAAATGCGGGATCTCCATGATCCCCGATTTCATGAACTGGAGCGCGTCGCCGGATCCGGGCTGGATGCACAGCACCACCGTGTCGGCCATGTCGGCGATCTCGGTTTCCGACTGGCCCACGCCGACCGTCTCGATCAGCACCCGGTCATAGACGGCGCGCATGGCGACCACGGCGGGCCAGGTCAGCTCGGCCAGCCCCCCGAGCCGGTCGCGCGCGGCCATGGAGCGCACGAAGACGCCCTGGTCGGTCGGATCGGTGGTCAGCCGGGTGCGATCCCCGAGCAGCGCCCCGCGCGAGGCGCGGCTCGACGGGTCGACGGCGATCACGCCCACGGTCAGCCCGCGGCGGCGCCAGTCGCGGATCAGCGCGTCGGTGAGCGTCGACTTGCCCACCCCCGGCGGGCCGGTCAGGCCCACCGCGTGGCCCTTGCCGCCCAGCTGCGCCGCGTCGAGGGTCGCGACCACGTCGTCCGCCTCGGGATGCGACTCGCAGCGGGCGAGGAACCGGGCCAGCGCGGCCTTGCCCCCGGCGCGCAGCGCCGAGAGCAGGGAAGCGCCGTCGGGCGCCCCGGCGTCGGCGGCGGGCGCGGCGTGGGCGAGGTCGGTCATGCGTCAGGCTCCGAAGTCGATCGGCGGCACGGCGCCCCCGGCCCCGCCGGCCTCGGACGGCGCATCCCCGGCCCGCGGGCCGGAGACGCCCGCGCGGCGGGCCAGGATGGTGGCCTGGGCGGCGGCGAGGCGCGCGATGGGCACGCGGAAGGGCGAGCAGGAGACGTAGTCGAAGCCCGCCAGCTCGCAGAAGCGGATCGAGGCCGGGTCGCCCCCGTGCTCGCCGCAGATCCCGAGGGACATGTCCGGGACATGGGCGCGCGCGCGCTCGGCCGCGATCATCAGCAGCTCTCCCACGCCCTCGAGGTCGAGCGTGTGGAACGGGTCCTCGGCGAACACCCCGCGGTTGACGTATTCGCGCATGAAGCGCCCGGCGTCGTCGCGGGACAGGCCATAGGTCATCTGCGTGAGGTCATTGGTGCCGAAGGACATGAAATCCACGTCCTCGGCCACGTCCCCTGCGCGCAGGGCGGCGCGGGGCGTCTCGACCATCACGCCGACGCGGTAGTCGAATTCGCGGCCCGATTCCTTCGCCACCGCCGCGGCGACGGTGTCGATGACGGCGCGCAGCATCGCGGCTTCGCGGCGGGCGGAGACGAGGGGGATCATCACCTCGGGGCGCACCAGCTGCTCGCCCGCCTCGTCGATGGTCTCGGCCAGCGCCTCGAAGATGGCGCGGGCCTGCATTTCATAGATTTCCGGCATGGTGACGCCGAGGCGGCAGCCCCGCATCCCGAGCATCGGGTTGAACTCGGCCATGTCGGCGATGCGCCGGTCGATCTGCTGCAGCGTCAGGCCCGTGGCCTCGGCCAGCTCCTGCCGCTCGGCCTTGCCGTGGGGCAGGAATTCGTGCAGCGGCGGGTCGAGCAGGCGGATGGTGACGGGCCGCCCGGCCATGGTGCGGAAGATCTCGGCGAAATCGCCGCGCTGCATGGGCAGGAGCACCGCCAGCGCCTCGCGCCGGATCACCTCGGTATCGGCCAGGATCATGCGCCGCATCGGGGTGATGCGCCCGTCCTCGAAGAACATGTGCTCGGTCCGGCACAGCCCGATCCCGTCGGCCATGAAGCGCAAGCTGACGCGGCTGTCCTGGGCGGTGTCGGCATTGGCGCGCACGCGCATCCGGCGCGAATCGTCGGCCCAGGCCATGAGCTCGGCCAGCGCGCCCGATTCCTCGGGCTGGATGGTGGCGACGGCGCCGGCCATGACCTCTCCGGCCGAGCCGTCGATGGTGATCGGGTCGCCCTCGCCGAAGGTCAGGCCGCCGGGGGCGGTCAGGGTCCGCGCCTCTAGGTCCAGCACCAGCTCCGACGCGCCGACCACGCCCGGCGCGCCGAGGCCCCGGGCGACCACGGCGGCGTGCGAGGTCATGCCCCCGCGCACGGTCAGGATGCCCGCGGCGGCGTGCATCCCGCGGATATCCTCGGGCGAGGTCTCGATCCGCACCAGGATCGCGGGCGCGCCGCGGGCGGCGGCGGCGGCGGCGGCCTCGGGGGTGAAGACGATGGGGCCCGAGGCGGCGCCGGGGCTGGCGGCCAGCCCGCGGGCGATGACGTTGCGCCGGGCGTAGGGGTCCAGCGTCGGGTGCAGCAGTTCGGACAGCACCCGCGGCTCGACCCGCAGCAGCGCGTCCTCGCGGCTGATGGCGCCCATGCGCGCAAGGTCCACGGCGATGCGCACGGACGCCCGCGCGCCGCGGCGCATCGGGGCGGCGGCGAGGATGAAGATCTCGCCCTGCTCGACGGTGAATTCCAGCTCGCAGGCCTCGCCCCGGTCGCGCTCGACCGCCGAGCCGATCTCGGCCAGCCGTTCCGCCAGGTCGGGGGCGAGTTCCTCGAGCGAGCGGTCCCGCTGGCCTTCCTTCAGCCGCTCCATCGCGCCGACCACCCGCGGCGGGCGCAGGCCCGCCAGCGCGTCGTCGCCCTGCGCCTGCGGCAGCCAGCGGCCCCCGAGGCGCTTTTCGCCCGAGCGGGCGTCGCGGAAGCTGGCCCGCCCGGCGCCGCAGAGCGCGCCGCCCTCGGCCGCATCGCGCCCGAGGCCCAGCGCCATGTCCTGCACGATGATCGCGAGGCCCCCCGTCTCCGGCCCCCCGCGCGCGGCGCGCAGGATGCGGGCGGAGCGGGAGGACCAGGCGCGGGCCATGGCTTCGAGCCCGAGGGTCAGCTGCTGCGTCGGGTCCTGGGGGAAGGGCTCGCCGCATTCATCCTCGACCATCTCGAGGAAGTCGTCGGTCAGCCGCTGGAGGGCATCGAGGGACAGGGCGTCCTCGGTGGCGACGCCTTCGTCCTTCAGCGCGTCATGCAGAAGGCCCTCGAACGCGTCGGGGTCAGCATCCATGGCCCCGGCGGCGAAGGACTGGATCACGCGGCGGTAGAGGTCCTGCGCCGCGCGGGCGCCGATGCGCTCGGCGATGGCGGGAAGGCGATCGCCGGTGACGCCGAGGTTCAGCAGCGTGGGCGGGCCGCCCCAGGCGGGGTCGGCGGGGCTGCCGCGCAGCGCGAAGAGGGCGCCGTCGCGCATCCGCGGGGCGGCGGCGCGGATCAGTTCCGCCGCTTCCTCGGCGCCGCCGGTGGGGATGCGGGACACGAGGCTTTCTGCCAGCACGAAGCCCGGCCGGGTCGGCGCGCCCATGGCGGCGAGCTGCGAGAGGCTGGCGGCCTTCTGCCCGTAGCGGGCGGGATCCAGCGGCAGCCCGGCGGCGAGGTCCTGGAGCTCGGGCCCCGGGCCCTGCGCGGGGGGCTGGTCCGCGTCGTCGCCCGCGCCCATGGCCGCGCCCACGCCCGTGTCGGCATCGGTTGCGGGCAGCGCGGCCTGAGGGCCGGGATCAGGCGTCGCACCCGTCCCGCCCACGCCCGGTCGGGCATGGCGGGACAGGTCTGCGGTATCAACGGGCGAGCTCGCCAAGGCAGGTTTCCTGACCATCATGCTGCGTCGCAGCGAGTCTAGCGCCCGGAAACCGGAAGCGAAAGCGCTGCTTTCGTCCCGCCCCGGGAGGATTCACCCCTCCAGCGCGCCGAAATCGGCCACCGGCGCCACCTGGGCGCGAATCCGGTTCAGAAGGCAGAGCCGGTTGCGGCGCACCGTCTGGTTCTCGGCATTAACCACGACGTCCGTAAAGAATGCGTCGATGGGCGCGCGCAGCTCGGCCATGGCGGTCATCGCGCCGTCCCAGTCCTCGGCCTTCAGCGCGGCCTCGATCTTGGGCGCGGCGGCGTCGAGCGCGGCGAAGAGGGCTTTCTCGGCGCCCTCTTCCGCCAGGTTGGCGATGGGATCCAGCGAGTATTCCACGCCGTCCTTCTTCTCCTCGGCCGCCAGGATGTTGGCGGCGCGGCGCCAGCCCTGGAGGAGGTTCTCGCCATCCGCCGAGCCAAGGAAGCCCTGCAGCGCGCGGGCGCGGGCGACAAGGGGGGCGAAGTCGTCCTCGCCCTCCGCCATGCAGGCGGCGATGACGTCGTGGCGGATGCCCTCGCCCTTCAGGTGGACTTTCAGGCGGTCGGCGAAGAAGGAGAGGAGGTCGGCGCGGGCGGCGGCGTCGATATGGCCGCTCCCCTGCCCCATCAGCTGCTCCTGCGCCGCGTCGATCAGGCCGGAGAGGCGGACGCGCAGCCCGTTCTCCAGCACGATCCGCAGCACGCCCAGCGCGGCGCGGCGCAGGGCGTAGGGGTCTTTCGACCCGGTCGGCTTCTCGTCGATCGCCCAGAAGCCGGTGAGGATGTCGAGCTTCTCGGCCAGCGACACGGCCATGGTGACCGGCGCGGTGGGCACGTCGTCCGAGGGGCCGAGCGGCGCGTAATGCCCGGCGCAGGCGGCGGCGACCTCGGGGGCCTCGCCCGCTTCCTCGGCATAGTAACGGCCCATGATCCCCTGAAGCTCGGGGAACTCGTAGACCATCTCGGAGCTGAGGTCGGCCTTCGCCAGCCGCGCGGCGCGTTCGGCCAGCGCCGAATCCGCGCCGACCATCGGCGCGATCAGCCCGGCGAGGGAGGCGATGCGCGCGATCCGCTGCGCCTGGCTCCCGAGCTGCGCGTGGAAGGTCACGTTCTCCAGCTTCTCGGCCATCTGCACCATCGGCGTGCGCAGGTCGTTCTCCCAGAAGAACTTGGCGTCCGAGAGGCGCGCGAACAGCACCTTCTTGTTGCCCGCAAGGATGGTGGCGCCGTGGTCCGGGGCCTCGATATTGGCGACGGTGATGAAACGCTCGATCCGCCCGGTGGCGGGGTTCTTCACCGAGAAAAACTTCTGGTGCTCCTTCATCGAGGTCTGCAGCACCTCGGGCGGCAGGCCGAGGAAGTCGTCGGCGATCTCGCCCATCAGCACCACGGGCCATTCGACGAGGCCCGCGACCTCGGCCAGAAGCCCGCGGTCCTCGACCACTTCCAAACCTTGGGCGAAGGCGAGCTGTTCGGCGTCGTGGCGGATCTTCTCGGCCCGGTCCTCGGCGCGCAGCAGCACCTTGTTGGCCTCGAGCTTCGCGGCGTAGTCGTCGAAATTGTTCACCTTCAGATCGCGGGCGCCCATGAAGCGGTGACCATGGGTGACGTCGCCGGAGCGGATTCCGTCGATGTCGACGGGCACGACCGTGGCGCCGCTCTCATCCGTCAGGATGCACAGGATCGACTGCAGCGGGCGCACCCAGCGCAAGGAGCCCGCGCCCCAGCGCATCGACTTGGGCCAGGGGAAGTTGCGGATCGCGCCTTCCAGCGCCTCGGCCACGATCTCCGCCGCCGGGCGGCCCGGCTTCTCGATCACGGCGAAGAGGACCTTGCCCTTCTTGTCGTCGCGCTCTTCCAGCTGGTCGCGGGTCAGGCCGGTGGAGCGCAGGAAGCCCTCCAGCGCCTTCTCGGGCGCGTCGGCGCGGGGGCCCTTGCGCTCCTCGCGCACCGGCTTGGTCTCGGCGGGCAGGCCTTCGAGCGCCAGCGCCAGGCGCCGGGGCGTCGCGTGGGCGCTCGCATGGGCATAGGTCAGCCCCGCCTCGACCAGCGCGTTCGTCACCAGCTTCTGCAGGTCCTCGGCCGCGCGCGCCTGCATGCGGGCGGGGATTTCTTCGGAGAAAAGCTCGATCAGAAGGTCGGCCATGGGTCAGGTCTTTCGCATGTCAGGCCCCGCGCGCGGATGCGCAGGCGGCGGGCCGGGGTCATTCGGGTTTGGGCGGGCAGCCCTCGGGCAGGTCCTTGCCGTCGAACACGGCGTGGCCGCAATGGTTCATCTGGCGCCACATCCAGCCGCGCCCGTCGGGCATGTAGGCGATGTAGCGATCGAACCCCCAGGGCTCGTTCGCGGCGGCCAGCACGGCGCGCGCCTCGCCGCCGTCGAGCTCGGCCTGGATCCAGGGCGCGTCGAAGCAGTCGAACCAGTCGGGGGCGACGAGGGGCGTGGCGCCCTCGGCCGCCTTCACATGGGCCAGCGCGTCCGGGGCCACGCCGTCGCGCACCCGGAAGCAGGCGCGCAGCTTCAGGGGCGAGCTGTCGCCGTCGAGGCCGCGATAGTTGACGACGGGCAGGTCCGAGCCCTGCACGTCCACCGCCTCGACCCCGGTGATCTCGTCATACCAGGCCTGGGTCTGGAACCACCACAGCGCCCCGCCGAAGCCGAGGGCGAAGACGGCGAGGCCGCCGGCGAGGAGCTTGCCGTTCATCGGATCACGCCGCCGCCTCGGCGCCGCCCGCCTCGGTGGTCACGAAGGCGTCGGCGCAGGCCTTGGCGAGGGTGCGCACGCGGCCGATATAGGCTTGGCGCTCGGTCACCGAGATGACGCCGCGGGCGTCGAGCAGGTTGAAGAGGTGGCTGGCCTTGATCGCCTGGTCATAGGCCGGGTGGGCCATGCAGATCTCGCGCCCCGTCTTCGGGTCGGTCGTGGGCTGGGCCAGGATCGCGTTGCACTCGCGCTCCGCGTCCTCGAAATGGCGCAGCAGCGTCTCGGTGTCGGCCACGTCGAAGTTCCAGCGGCTGTATTCGCGCTCCGTCTGCCGGAACACGTCGCCATAGGTCAGCGGGATCGGCGCGTCAGGGTCGTTGAACGGCATGTCCATGACGTGATCGATGCCGAGGACGTACATCGCGAGGCGCTCGAGCCCGTAGGTCAGCTCGCCCGAGACCGGCTTGCAGTCATGCCCGCCGACCTGCTGGAAATAGGTGAACTGGGAGACCTCCATGCCGTCGCACCAGACCTCCCACCCGAGGCCCCAGGCCCCGAGCGTCGGCGATTCCCAGTCATCCTCGACGAAGCGGATGTCATGCAGGGCCATGTCGATGCCGATGGCCTCGAGGCTGCCGAGATACAGCTCCTGCAGGTTCGGCGGGCTCGGTTTGATGATCGCCTGGTACTGGTAATAGTGCTGGAGGCGGTTGGGGTTGTCGCCATAGCGCCCGTCGGTCGGACGGCGCGAGGGCTGCACGTAGGCGGCCGCCCAGGCCTTGCCGCCCAGCGCGCGCAGGGTGGTCGCCGGGTGGAAGGTGCCCGCGCCGACTTCCATGTCGTAGGGCTGGAGCACCGCGCATCCCTGCCGGGCCCAATAGGCCTGCAGGCGCAAGATGATCTCCTGGAACGAACGGGGGGCGTCGGACATGGTGGAACCTTCCGAGGAATGGGCCGCGATCCGGGGGCGGTCCCCCGGGCGCGCGGACCATATGGGCGGGGGGCCTGCGGGTCAATGCGGCCCCGGGGCGGCCCGCGGGCGGGCTGGGGGCGGGCCAAGCACGGCCCCGGGCCGCCCCGGGCGCCGGGACCGACTGCGGGACCGACTGCGGGACGGGCGGCAGGACGGGCGACGGGACAGGCGGCGGGACCGGGGCAGGCGCGCCGGGGCGCCGGCGCGGCGGCCCCGCCCTTCGCGGGGGCGTCCGGGCGACATGGGAAACCATCGGTTAACCAGACTCGGACAAGCTGGATGACGACCCGCCCCGCCCCTGTCCAAGGACCGCCGCCATGCGACGCCGCGCCCGCCTCGCCTGCCTTCGCGCCATTCCCCTGCCCCGCCTCTCCGCGCTGCTGGCCGCGCCGCTCGCCGCCCTCCTCGCCGCCGCGCCCACGGCGCCCGCCGATGCCGGGCCCTGGCCGCGGGCCGAAGGCTCGGTGTTCCTCTCGTTCTCGCCCGCCCTCGACGCCGTGCGCGACCCGGAGCGGGAGCGTCCGCGCCCCTTCGACCGGTATGAGCAGATCTACGCCGAGATCGGCCTCGGCGACGGCTGGACCGGCGGGGCCGAGGCGTACCGGGAGAATGACGGGGAGGAGCGGGAGTGGTCCGGCATGTTCACCCTCACCCGCCTGCTGGCGCAGTCCGAGGGCGGCACGGTCGTCTCCGGCGCCCTCGGCGCGGGGTGGGAGGGACGGCCCGAGGGTTTCGCCGACCTGCGCCTGCGCCCGTCGCTGCATGTCGGCCGCGGGTTCTCGAGCGATTACGGCGACGGCTGGCTGGCGATGGATGTCGGGCACGAGTTCCGCCCCGAGGACGGGCGCGAGTCGAGCAAGATCGAGGCGACGGTGGGCCTGAAGCCCGAGCGGTCGCTGATGCTGTTCGTGCAGCTGCGGGCCGAGCGGCGGGACCTGATGCCCGACGCGGTGACGCTGGCGCCCTCGGTGGCCTGGCGGGCCTGGCGCAGCATGACGCTGCAGCTTTCGGGCGCGCAGGTGCTGAAGGGACGGCCCGAGACCACGTTGCGGATGAACGCCTGGCTGGAGTTCTGAGCGGGGCGAAGCGGCGCCGCGCGCCCGGCCCGGGCCCGCACGCCGCCCATCGCACCCCGCCGCCGCCTCCGACCGCACATCGCAATCGTCCCCGCCCGGCGGACCGGTCCGTCCCTGCGCCGCGCCCGGCCGCCTGGCCCCGCCCCTCCCAACGCCTCTCCCGGCGCCGCGCAGGCGCCTCTCCCCTTGCCCCGCAGGCGCCGCGTCGCGCGCGCGGCCCTGGCCCGCGGCCCCGCAGCCGCGCCCAATCTCGCGCCCCCTCCCCGCCCCATGCCGCTCCCCCATGCCGCGCCCCATGCCGCGCTGGACAGGCCGTCGCCGCCGGGATACCGAGGGCGCATGACCGACTCTTTTGATCGGATACCGATGCCGGCCGAGGCCGCGGCCCAGTCGCTGACCGCCGATGACAGCGCCATCGCCCCCCGGCGGCGGCGGGCGGACGGCTGGTCGATCCTGTCCCTGGTCATCGCCTTCGCCATCCTCGCGCCGCTGATCGCCGTCGCCTGGATCGCCCTGTTCCCGACCGAGAACATCTGGCCGCACCTGATGGCCACCGTTCTGCCGCGCTACGCGCTGAACTCGGTCGCGCTGATGGCCATGGTCGGCCTCGGCGCCGCGATGGTCGGCACGGGCGCCGCCTGGCTGGTGGTGATGACCCGCTTCCCCGGGCGCCGCGCGCTCGAGGTGCTGCTGCTCGCCCCCCTCGCCATGCCCGCCTATATCGGCGCCTACGCGCTGACCGACCTGCTGGAATATGCAGGCCCCGTGCAGACGGCGCTGCGCGAGGCGTTCGGCTGGCGCAATGCGCAGGATTACTGGTTCCCCGAGATCCGCTCGATCTGGTCGGCGGGCTTCGTGCTGACCCTCTCGCTCTACCCCTACACCTACCTGCTGGCGCGCGCGGCGTTCAAGGAACAGTCGGTCTGCGCGCTGGAAGTGGCGCGCTCGCTCGGCTGCGGGCCCTGGGGCGCCTTCGGGCGGGTGGCGCTGCCGCTGGCGCGCCCCGCCGTCGCTGCGGGCGCCGCCATCGCGATGATGGAGACGCTGAACGATTTCGGCGCCGTCGATCATTTCGCGGTGCAGACGCTGACCGCCGGGGTGTTCTCGGTCTGGCTCGAGTCCCGCAACGCCGGGGGCGCGGCGCAGATCGCGGTGGTGATGCTGATCTTCGTCTTCGCGCTGATGGGGCTCGAGGCCTCGTCCCGCAAGGGCCGGCGCTATCACAACATGTCCCGCCGCTACCGCCCGATCGAGGGGCGCGCGCTGTCGGGCGCCTCGGCCTGGGCGGCGACGGCGGCCTGCGCGGCGCCGGTGGCGCTGGGCTTCTTCCTGCCCGTCGGGGTGATGGCGACCCATGCCTTCGACGAGATGGGCCAGTGGGCCGAGCCGCGCTTCTGGAAGGCCGCGCTCAACACCTCATGGCTCTCGGCGCTGGCGGCCTGCATCGCGGCGGCGGCGGGGGTGCTGCTGGTCTACGGCGCCCGCGCCTCGCGCTCGGCCGCGCCGCGCTGGCTGGCGAAGGCGGCGGCGATCGGCTACGCGGCGCCGGGCGCGGTGCTGGCGGTGGGCGTGCTGATCCCGGCCTCGACCATCGACACCTTCGTGGCGGATTCGATCTGGGAGACGACGGGCTGGGACCCGGGGCTGATCCTTACGGGCTCCGCCGCCGCGGTGATCTACGCCTATGTCGTGCGCTTCGCCGCCGTCGCCCATGGCGCGGTGGACGGGGCGCTGGGGCGCGTGACCCCGTCGATGGAGATGGCGGCAAGGGCGCTCGGCGAGAACCGCTCGGGCGCGCTGCGCCGGGTGCACCTGCCGATCATCCGCGGCTCGGTGCTGACCGCGGCGCTGCTGATCTTCGTCGACAGCGCCAAGGAGCTGCCCGCGACGCTGATCCTGCGGCCCTTCAACTTCGACACGTTGGCGACGCGGGTCTACTCGGCCGCCTCGCTCGAGGACCTGTCCGCGGCGGGCCCGGCGGCGCTGGCGATCATCCTCGTGGGCCTCGCCCCCGTGCTGTTCCTGATCCGCCAGCTGCGCGAGAGCCGCCCGGGGGACACCGGCGGCGACTGACGCCCCCCCCTGACGCCCCCACTGACGCAGCGCCCCCCTTGACCGCGCCGCCCTTCGGTGGCCCCCTGCCTGCAAAACTGCGGAAGGGAGGACCGCCATGCGAAGCGAGACCATCGAGGCGAACGGGCTGAGGTTCCATACCCGCGTGGACGGGCCGCCGGACGCACCCCTGCTGCTGCTGCTGCACGGCTTCCCCGAGTATTCCGGCGGCTGGGCCGACATCATGCCCCTGCTGGCCGAGCGGTATTTCTGCGTCGCCCCGGACCAGCGCGGCTATGGCCGGTCCGACAAGCCCGAGGGGGCGCCGAGCTACACCGGCGGCAAGCTGGCCCGCGATGCGGCGGCGATCATCGCCCATTACCGCCCGGAGGGCCGCGCCTTCGTCTTCGGCCATGACTGGGGCGCCTCGGTCGCCTATGCGCTGGCCATCGCCGCGCCGGAGCTGGTGGAGAAGCTGGTGATCGCCAACGGCGTCCACCCGATCCCGTTCCAGAAGGCCCTCGCCGCCGGGGGCGCGCAGACCGACGCCTCGCAATACATCACCTGGCTGCGGCGCGAGGGGTCCGAGGACAAGCTGCTGGAAAACGACTGCGCCCTGCTGCGCCGGATGTTCGCCGAAGGCATGGACATGTCCTGGTTCGAGGGCGAGACGGCGGACGCCTATATCCGCGAATGGTCCCGCCCCGGGGCGCTGAAGGCGATGGTGAACTGGTACCGCGCGACGCCCCTCGTGGTTCCCCCGGCGGGCGAGGCGGCGGCGCCGGAAAGCCTGCCCGACCTTCCCGCCGACGCCATGCGCATCGCCATGCCCCACCTGCTGATCTGGGGCGCGAACGACACCGCCCTGCGCCCCGAGGCGCGGGACGGGATCGAGGCGCTGTGCGACGCGGGGTTCGAGATGGTGGAATTCCCGGACGCCGATCACTGGATCCTGCACCAGCAGCCCGGGGCGGTGGCGCGGGAGGTGAAGCGGTTCCTCGGCTGAGACGGTCAAACCGCTTGCCCCCGCCTGAAAATGCCCGAAGAGTGCGCGGCGACACCAAGAAAAGGACCGCCGACATGCGCTTCAAATCCGCTCGCCTTCTTGCTTCAACCCTCCTCGTCGCCGCCGCCGTCGCGGGCTGCGCCCAGTCGCCCGAAAAGCGGGAGGAGACGCGGCTGGCGCGGCTCAATTATTTCTTCCCGAGCCCGGCGGAGCAGCAGGGGCTGCACTTCGTCTACGCGATCGAATCCTTCGGCTTCTTCTCGAACCTCGAGATCGGCTTCTATCCCGACGCGGTGACCCAGGCCGAGGTGATGGCCCGCGCCGACGCCTATTGCGCGCGCCAGACCGCGTCGCGCGCGACGGACAAGGCCCGCCTGAAATACGAGCCGAAGGACGGCCCGGTGGAGCTGGCGGACGGCACGACGCGCGACATGCGCACGATCTGGGTGACCTGCCTGCCCGAGTGATCCGCCCCCTTGCCGGGCGCGGGCGGCGGCGGCAATCTCCCGCCGCCCGGCAGCCCCGCCGGGCGCAACCAGGAGGCGCAGGATGCGTGCACTCGTTCTTCTTCCCACCGCCCTGCTCGCCCTCGCGGGCTGCGCCGCGCCCCGGCCGATGACCGACGCCGAGCGCGCCATCGCCGTCGGCGCCCTGTTCCAGCCGCCGGCGGACCGGCCGGGGATCCATGGCATCTTCGGGGTGGAATCCTACGGCTACCTGTCGAACCTCGAGATCACCTATTTCCCCGACGAGGTGAGCGATGCCGAGGTGATGGCCCGCGCCGACCGCTATTGCCGGCGGCACAAGGACAAGGGCGCCGCCGACACGGCCCGCAGCCGCGGCGCGCCCTCGGACGGGACGGTGACGCTGTCGGACGGGACCGAGCGGGCCGCGCGCAGCGTCTGGATCACCTGCACCCCGGCCTGAGCCGGGGGCCGCGTGAAAAGCACGAAGGGGGAGGCCGCGCGGCCTCCCCCTTCGTCGTTTCATCGCCCGGCGGGGATGCCCCCGGGCCTCGGCCCTTGATGCGGCCCGGGCGTCAGCCCTTGATCCTGAACGGCCGCGGGAAGTCGCCCAGCGCCTTGCGGCACTCGTCCTCGTCGAGGTGGTTCTCGTGCGGGGTCAGCTCGGCCACCAGGCCCAGCTTCTTGTCCTCGACCACCGCGATCTGCGCCTTGATCCCGGCCTTGTCGAGCGCGGCGCCGTAGATCCGCTGGATCGCGAGGCTGCGCAGCGCGGGCTTGAACACCTTGCCGACCGCGGTCTTCGGGAGCTCGTCCAGCACCTCGATATGCTTGGGCCAGGCGGCCCGCTCATGCACCCGCGCCTCGCAGAAGGCGCGCAGCTCCTCGACCGTGGCGGTCGCGCCCTCGGTCAGCTCGACATAGGCGCAGGGCACCTCGCCCGAATGGGCGTCGGGCTGGCCGATGGCGCCGACGAAGGCCACCGCGTCATGGGCGGCCAGCGCCTCCTCGATCTCGGCCGGGTCGATATTGTGCCCGCCGCGGATGATCAGGTCCTTGGCCCGCCCGGTGATCCAGACATAGCCGTCGGCGTCGATCCGCCCCAGGTCGCCGGTGCGCAGCATCTCGCCATTGGCGTAGAGGTCGACGTTCTTCTCCGGCTCCTTGTAGGTGGCGCCGAGGCGGATGCCCGGGTTGATCACGCAGATCTCGCCGGTCTCATCCACCCCGCATTCCTTCGTCACGTTGCCGACGCTGTCGCAATGCAGGATCCGCACATCCGTGTAGGGGAACGGAAGGCCGACCGAGCCGATCTTGCGCTCTCCGTCCACCGGGTTGCAGGACACGAGGCAGGTCGCCTCGGTCATCCCGTAGCCCTCGAGGATCTTCACGCCCGTGGCGGCCTCGAAGCGCTTGAACAGCTCCTGCGGCAGGGGGGCCGAGCCGCAGAGCGCGTATTTGAGCGAGGAGACGTCGGCGTCGATCGGCCGCTGCATCAGCGCCGAGGCGGCGGTGGGCACGGTGACCATGAAGGAGGCGCCCCAGCGTTCCACCAGCTTCCAGAAATTGTCGAACACCCCGTCGCCGCGATAGCCGGCGGGGGTGGGCATGACCATGTGCGCCCCGCAGGCGACGCAGCACATCAGGATCGGGTAGGCCGCGAAGACGTGGAACAGCGGCAGCGGGCAGAGGAGCGTGTCCTCCTCGGTGAACAGCAGCGCCGAGGAGGCCCAGCCGTTGTAGAGCATCCCGCGATGGGCATGTTCCGCGATCTTCGGCATCCCGGTGGTGCCGCCGGTGTGGAAGCGCGCGCAGATGCGGTCGGTGTCCTTGTCCTCGGCGAAGTCGAGGGCGGCGGGCTCCTTCGCCATCTCGGCGTTGAAATCGAGCACCTGCGCCGAATGCGTCGCCGCCACCTTCGGGCGGATCAGCGGCACGATCCACGAGAGCGGCGGCGAGAGGTACCGCTTGAGGTCGACCTCGAGCACCGTCTTCACGTTCGGCGCCAGCGCCACGGCGGCGGCGGCCTTCTCGGCCACGTCGGTCTTGGGGAAGGGCGCGAGGGTGACCAGCACCTTCGCCCCGCTCTCGCGCAGGATCGCGGCGATCTGCTCGGCGTCCAGCAGCGGGTTCACCGGGCAGACGATGCCCGCGGTGGCGCCCGCCATCAGGGTGATGGCGGTCTCGTTCGAGTTCGGCAGCAGGTAGGCGACCGTGTCCTGCCCCTCGACGCCGAAGCGGCGGAACATGTTGGCGGCCTGGTTCACCTTCTCGAGGTACTGGCGCCAGGTCAGCGTCTCGGCCTTGTCCTTCGGGCCGGACTTGATCTGGAAGGTCACCGCCGGGCGGTCCGGGTGCTTGCCCGCCGTCTCGGCCAGCATGTCGTGAACGGTCAGCGCGCTCCAGCGCTCGGCGATCGGAACCGCCTCCATGGCGGCCTTGTCGGCCATGGTGGCGAACTGGTCGCGCACGGCGCTCATGTCATGGGCCATCGGTCGCTTCTCCTCCCCTGCGCCGGACGGGCCATGCCGGCGCGCTTCGCACGCGCGCGGCGGGCGCGGCCCCGGGGCGGACGCTCCCACGTCCCCTGCCCCGGCCGCGCCCCCGCGCGTCCTTGATTTCGTGACGCTCCCACGAACGAGGCGCCGTGGGAACCCGCCCCGTGGGACGGTCCGCGCCTTCTTACATGACGTTTGCGGAAAGCCCGCGCAACGGGGAAGCCACGTCACCGCGGCAAGAAATCGAAATATCGTTTCGCAGGTGAATTATTCCTGGCCGTCCCCCCTGCAGGCTTGGCCGCGGGGCGCCGCAGGGTCATGCTTGCGCCCTTCCGCAGGGGAAGCGGGAGGCGACGGCCGGGGAGGCGCCCATGGACGACATCCAGATGCTGAAAAGCTGGCACGCCCGCACGCGGGCCATCGAGAAGTCCCATTTCCGCGCCTGCGTGCGCTATCGGCGCAAGAAATACCTGTGGGGCGGGGCGATGATCGCGCTGACCACGCTGTCGGCGGCGCTGACGGGCATGGTGGAGGCGAACGGCGCGGCCAATCCCTGGCTGACCGGGGCGGCGATGGATTTCACCCGCATCGCGCTGGCGATGGCGGCGCCGGTGGCGGCGGTGCTGACCTTCCTGGGGTTCCAGACCCGCTCGACCGAGCATCACCACGCCGCCGCCCGCTATGCCGCGATCAAGCGCCGGATCTCGATCACCGTCTCGCGGCGCGAGAACGTGGACGCGGAGGACCAGGCCCAGGGCTATGACATTTTCGAGCGGGTCTGCGCCGAGTGGGACCAGGCCACCGCCGATTCGCCGCCCCTCTACCGCCAGGACTGGCACGACGTGCGCCTCTATGAGCGGGAGATCGGCCTGTCGCGGCCCGGCGAGGCGACGGCGCGTATGTCGACGCCGCTGGAGGGCTGACCGGCGCGCAGCGCCGCAAGGGGGAAGCGCCGGAACGGCCCCAAGCGAAGCGTCCCGGCGCGCAGCGCCGCAAGGGGGAAGCGCCGGAACGGCCCCAGCGGAGCGCCCCCGGCGCGCAGCGCCAAGGGGGGAAGCGCCGGAACGGCGCGGGCGGGCGGGCCGATGCCGGACGAAGGACGGCGAGGGCCGCGCGCTCCCCCCCGCGCCGCCGCAACGAGAAAGGGCCCCGCGCGCCGCGGGGCCCCACCCTTTTCTCCGGCCCGGCGGCCGCGCCTCAGCCGTCGGTGAACTGCAGCCGCGCCAGCTGCGCATACAGCCCGCCTTCCGCCACCAGCGCCTCGTGCGTGCCCTCGGCGACCACCCGGCCGCCCTCCATCACCACGATCCGGTCGGCCCGCTTCACCGTCGCCAGCCGGTGCGCGATCACCACCGTGGTGCGCCCGGCCGAGAGCCGGTCCACCGCGTCCTGCACCAGCCGCTCGGACTGCGCGTCCAGCGCCGAGGTCGCCTCGTCCAGCAGCAGCACCGGCGCGTCGCGCAGGATGGCGCGGGCGATCGCGATCCGCTGCTTCTGCCCGCCCGAGAGCATCACCCCCCGCTCGCCCACCTGGGTCCTGTAGCCCTGGGGCAGCGCCGCGATGAAGTCATGCGCCGCGGCGGCGCGGGCGGCGGCCTGCACCTCATCGTCCGTCGCGTCCTCGCGCCCGAAGCGGATGTTGGCGGCCACCGTGTCCGCGAAGATCGCCGGGTCCTGCGCCACCAGCGCGAAGCGGCGGCGCAGCTCGGTCGGGTCGGCCTCGGCCACGTTCACCCCGTCCATCTCCACCGCGCCCTCGTCCGGGTCGTAGAAGCGCAGGAACAGCTGGAACAGCGTGGTCTTGCCGGCGCCCGAGGGGCCGACCACCGCCACCGTCTCGCCCGGCCGCACGGTCAGCGAGACCTCATGCAGCGCCTTGTGCTCGGGGCGCGTCGGGTAGCGGAAGGTGACGCCCTTCAGCGCGATCTCGCCGCGCGCCGGGTTGGGCAGCGGCGCGGGGGTCTGCGGCGGGCGCACCGTGTCCTCGGCGGCCAGCAGCTCGGCCAGCCGCTCGGTGGCGCCCGCGGCGCGCTGCACCTCGCCCCAGACCTCGGACATCGCGCCGACGGCGCCGGCGACCATCACCGAGTAGATCAGGAACTGCACCAGCTCGCCTTCCGTGATCCGCTCGGCCCGAAGATCCGTCGCGCCGATCCACAGCAGGCCCACCACGCCGGTGAACGCCAGGAAGATGATGATCGCGGCCAGCTGCGCCCGCGCCAGGATCCGCCCGCGGGCGAAGTCGAAGGCCTGTTCCACCAGCGCGCCATAGCGGGCGCGGCTCTGGTCCTCGGAGGTGTAGGCCTGCACCGTCTGCGCCGCCAGCAGCGTCTCGGACGCCGCGCCGGAGGAGGCCGCCACCCGCTCCTGGCTCTCCTTCGACAGCACCCGCACCCGGCGGCCCAGCACCAGGATCGGCAGCACCACGAGGGGGACGATCAGCAGCGCGTAGCCCGCCAGCTTCGGCGAGGTCCAGAACATCAGTCCCAGCCCGCCGACCAGCAGCAGCATGTTGCGCAGCGCGATCGAGGCGGAGGATCCGACCACCGACAGGATCAGCGTGGTGTCGGTGGTGAGGCGCGAGAGGACCTCGCCCGTCATGAGGTTCTCGTAGAAGGCCGGGGACATGCCGACGACCTTGTCATAGACCGCCTTGCGCAGGTCCGCGATCACCCGCTCGCCCAGCCGCGTGACCAGGTAGAACCGGCAGGCCGTCGCCAGCGCCAGCGCCGCCGCGATGGCGATGGCGGCGCCGAAATACTGATCCATCAGCGACACGTCCTCGGCCGAGAACCCGTTGACCACCCGCCCCGCCGCCATCGGCAGCGCGAGGTTCAGGACGGTGGTCAGCAGCAGCATCGCCACCGCCATCCAGGCGAGCCGCGCATGGGGCCGCAGGAACGGGCCGAGCGCCCGCAGCGCGCCGACGGATTTCGACTTGGGACGCTCCGTGCCGGAGGCGCCCGGTTGGGATCCGGCCTGGGGCGCGGACTGGGGCGCGCTCTGGGGCGCGGTCTGGGGCGCGGTCTGCTGCGCAGCCAGGGGCGCGTTCGGGTCCTGGGACAAGGGGGGTCTCCGCGGCGGGGAAAGGGTCGGGACGTTCAGATCGGACAGGGATGTATCAACCCGCCCCCCGCGCGGCAATGGAAGGGGCGGCCGCGCGGCGCCGATTCCCCCCCCGCGCGCTGATTCCCCCAGCCCGCGCGGCCGGTCGGCGCCCCTGCCCGCCCGCCCCGCCAGCGACGCGTTCATGAAGCCCGCGGGCCGTCCCCGTTCATCCAGCGCACGTCAACGTCAGCGCAAAAAGCGCCGATACCCAATGGTTTCCTGAAGCGACCACCGGAATCCCTCAATTAGTTAACCGAATGTGAACCATTGCTTCCCCCAAGGGGGGGATGCTCGCCTCAGGGCTGTATGTAGAACGTGTTCATGTTCCCTGAAGGGAACGGCGTACCTGCCGGAAGCGTACAAAACCCGGCGCAACGTCTGTCGAGAGAGACGCATCGGTCGACCCCCCTCGACCCCCGCCGCGACCGCCCACCCCCCTCTTCGGGGCGGCGCACAGGGGACCCTGACCGACGGACGACGGCGCCCACACGCCGTACTCGCCCCCGGGCCCGGGATCGCGCACCCCCACTCCAGTTTCGCGATCCCGGCCCGGCGGCACTTCTCCGCCCCGGGCCGATCCCGACCCGGCCCGCACCCCGCCGCGCCGCGCCGCCCCGCGCCCGCCGCCTGTTGCCCCGCGGCCCGGGCGCGCTTATTCCCCTGTCATGACCCGAACCCAGGACGGCTCCGGCGCTTCGCCCGGCGGCAAGCGCGGCTATCACCACGGCAACCTGCGCGAGGCGCTGGTCGAGACGGCGCTGGCGATGATCGCCCGCACCGGGCCGCACGGATTCTCCTTCGCCGAGGTCGCGCGCGAAGCCGGGGTCAGCGCCGCCGCCCCCTATCGCCACTTCCCCTCGCGCGAGGCGCTGATCGCCGAATGCGCCCGGCGCGGCTTCGCCCTGTTCGCCGACCTGCTGGAGACGGCCTGGAACGGCGGCGAGCCCTCGCCACTGACGGCGTTCGAGCGGGTCGGCCGCGCCTATCTCGCCTTCGCGCGGCGCGAGCCGGGCTACTACATCTCGATGTTCGAGGCGGGGCTCGACCTCGACAGCGACCCGGCGCTGCGGGCCGAGGCGGAGCGCGCGCAGGGCGCGATGCGCCGCGCCTCCGAGGAGCTGATCGCGCGCATGGCCCCCGAGAAGGCGCCGCTGGCGCGGATGATGTCGGCCCATGTCTGGGCGATGTCGCACGGGGTGGTGGAGCTGTTCGAGCGCAACTCGGCCGGGCTCGGCTCGCCGATCTCGCCCGAGGAGCTGCTGGAGAGCGGCACGCTGGTGTACCTGCGCGGCCTCGGCCTGATCCCCGGGGAGTGACTCGCCGGGGCCTGGCTCCCAGGGGCCCGGCTTCCAGGGCCTGACATCTCGGGGCCTGCCTCCCCGGCGACCGGGGGCGCCGCCCGCCCCCCATTGCATTCCAGCGACGGAAAGCCCGCGCCCCGGCGTGCATGTCATGGGCCCGGGGCGCGCCACCCCCCCACGCCAGGCCCCACCCCCCCCCCAAACCCACAACCTCTCCCCCGGGAGAGTTGCCAGGGGGGGGAGGGTCCCCCCCCCCTC
>NZ_JBOCEF010000038.1:0-49765 GCF_050586345.1 Rhodovulum sp. DZ06 | reverse complement strand
CCCCCCCCCCCCCCCCCCCCCCCCCCCCCCCCCCCCCCCCCCCCCCCCCCCCCCCCCCCCCCCCCCCCCCCCCCACCTTCTGGACCTTGCGCGCCCCGCGCCGTAAAAGCCCCCGGAACCCGAAATTCCCCCGGAGGCGCGCGCCATGAACATCCTCATCCTCGGCGGCGGCGGCCGCGAACATGCCCTGGCCTGGAAGATCGCGCAGAGCCCGCTCTGCGATACGCTGTATGCCGCGCCCGGCAATGGCGGCATGGCGCAGGTGGCGCAGTGCGTGTCGCTGAACGCCGAGGACGGCGCCGCGGTCGTGGCCTTCTGCGCCGAGAAGGCGGTGGAGTTCGTGGTGATCGGCCCCGAGGCGCCGCTGGCCGCGGGCGTGGCGGATGCGCTGGAGGCGGCCGGGATCCCGGCCTTCGGCCCGTCGAAGGCGGCGGCGGAGCTTGAAGCCTCCAAGCGGTTCACCAAGGAAGTGGCCGACGCCGTGGGCGCCCCCACCGCCGCCTGGGCGCGGTTCGACGCGCTGGAGCCTGCGCTGGCTTACGTGCGCGCGCAGGGCGCGCCGATCGTGGTCAAGGCCGACGGGCTCGCCGCCGGCAAGGGCGTGGTGGTGGCCGAGACGCTGGAGATGGCCGAGGACGCGCTGCGCGACATGTTCGGCGGCGCCTTCGGCGCGGCGGGCGCCGAGGTGGTGATCGAGGAATTCATGACGGGCGAGGAGGCGTCGCTCTTCGTTCTGACCGATGGCGAGGCGTGCCTGGCGCTGGCCGGCGCGCAGGACCACAAGCGCGCTTTCGATGGCGACGAGGGGCCGAACACGGGCGGCATGGGCGCCTATTCCCCGGCGCCGGTGCTCTCGGCCGAGATCGAGGCGAAGGCGATGGAGGAGATCGTCCGCCCGGTGGTGGCCGAGATGGCGCGCCGCGGGACGCCCTACAAGGGCGTGCTCTATGCCGGGCTGATGATCGAAGGCGGCAAGCCGCGGCTGGTGGAGTTCAACGTGCGCTTCGGCGACCCCGAATGCCAGGTGCTGATGATGCAGCTGGCGGGCGACGTGGTCCCGGCGCTGATGGCCTGCGCGACGGGCGAGTTGTCGGGCGTGAGCCTCGACTGGCATGGCGGCTCGGCCATGACGGTGGTGGTGGCCGCGAAGGGCTATCCCGGGTCCTATGCGAAGGGCGAGGAGATCGGCGGGCTGGACGCGGCGGGCGCCGTGGAGGGCGTCGAGGTGTTCCATGCGGGCACGAAGGCCGAGGGCGGCCCCGATGGCGCTAGGGTGCTGTCCAATGGCGGCCGGGTGCTGAACGTCACCGCCCGCGGCGCGGATCTGGCCGAGGCGCGGGCGCGGGCCTATGAGGCGGTCGGCAAGCTCGACTGGCCGGGGGGCTTCTGGCGCTCGGATATCGGCTGGCGCGCGCTCTGAGATCCGCGTTCGGGGCGCCGCGTTCGGGGTGAAGTTGAAGGGGCGTCGGGGGAACCCGGCGCCTTTTTTCGTGGCCTGGCGCCGGCGTGCGGGCGGCCTCGGGGGGGCGCGCCCCCCGCTCGGCCGCCCGCCCGGGACGGCTGCGCCGCCCGGGGGCGCGGGGCGCGTCCGCTGCGCGCGTGGGGGCGTCAGCTCATCGGCGTGGGGCCGCAGGAGAGGGGGGCGTCGTCGATGCGCTGCACCTCCTGCACGTCGCCGCCGAGGCTGAGGGCGAAGAGCCGTCCCTCCCACTCCACGTGCTGGAAGCAATGGGTGCGGCCGTCGTCGAAATCGAAGCAATAGAGGCCGGTCATGGCGTCATGGCTCCAGGCCCCTTCGAGGCAGTCGCCGTCGCGATGTTCGAACACCACCGTGCCGCGCCCGTCCGGGCCGCGGCCCATATAGGCCTCGCGCCCCCAGTAGCCGTCGGGCAGGAAATACCACAACGTGCGCCCGGCGCTGAGCGCCTGCCAGCGCTCGGGCGGGATCGGGACGGCGCCGTCGAGCAGGTCTTCGAGCGTCGGGAAGGCGGGCGCGGCGGCGGCCTCCTGCGCCGCCGCGGGGGCGGTGGGCAAGGCGGCGGGCAGGGCGGCGCACAGCGCCAGCAGCGCGGCCGCCGCGGCGACGCGCAGGCCGCGCGGGGCGGCGGGACGGGGCCTGCGAGGGCCCCCGGCGGCGGCCCGGCGGGAACGGCTTGCGGCGGCCCGGTGGGAGCGATTTGCGGCGGTCATCGCGTGAATATGGGGGGATTCGGCGTCCATTGCCACGCGGAGCAGGATCACGACCGGGACAGGTTCACGGCCAGGTGCACGGCCAGGTGCAAGGGCGGGCGCGTCGGCAGGGGCGCCGGGCGGCGCGCCGTCACTTGTCCGCTTCCAGCCGCAGCCGCGTCTTGTAGGCGTTGGAGATGTGCTTCTGCGCCGCCGCATCCGCCGCAGCCTCGTCCCGGGTCTCGATCGCCTGCACGATGGCCTCGTGCTCATGCACCGTCGCATCGCCGCGGCCGGGATCGGCGAGGCCCGCATGGGTCAGCAGCGCCATGGACCGGCGGATGCCCTCGAGCATCGAGTTGAGGTAGCGGTTGTGGCTGGCGCGGTGCAGCTGGCGGTGGAAGCGGCCGTTGTTCTCGCGCAGCGCCTCGGGCTGCTCGCCGTAAGCGCGGCTTTCCTCGACCAGTTCGCGCAGGATGGCGATTTCTTCGGGCGCGGCGTGCCGGGCGGCGAGGCGGGCGGCCAGCCCCTCGACCACCGCGCGGACCTCGTAGAGTTCCCCCAGCTGGTCATGGTCGAGGCTGGCCACCACCATGCCGCGGCGCCCGTCATGGGCGACGACGCCCTGGGTCTCGAGCCGCCCCAGCGCCTCGCGGATCGGGGTGCGCGAGAAGCCGAAGGTCTCGGCCAGCTCCGTCTCCACCAGGCGCGCGCCGGGCGGATAGGCGCCGCGGTCGATGGCCTCGAGGATCTTGGTATAGGCGTCGGCCCCGGAATCGCGGCTGGCGTCGCGTCTCATGCTCGCGTCTCTTCTCTCGTCCCGGGCCTGGGGCGCGCCGTCCCCTCTCCGCCGCCATCGCCGGGACGGGCGGGCGGGGGACAGGGCGCGGCTCCCCCCTCCCGGCCCGTGGGGGCGGGGGGCGCGCTGCGGTCAGCCTTCATGCCATGAACACCGCTGCATGCAATAGACCACATGGGCGCATAAGGAATGGTTTCGGGGCAGGGCGGGGTGGAGGAAGTCGAGATCCGGGCGCCGCTGCATGCCGATGCGTGCAGCGACGGCCTGGCTGCGCGCATTGGCCCTGGCGGTCCAGGCGCGGATGCCTTCGGCGCCTTGCGCGAAGCCGTGGGCGAGGAGGGCGCGGGCGGCCTCGGACGCGTAGCCGCGCCCCTGGGCGGCGGGGGCGAGGCGCCAGAGGATTTCGAGCGCGCCGGGGGCGTGGGGCGGCAGGTCCGCGGGGATGGGGCGCAGACCGGCGAGGCCGATGAAGCCGTGGCCGGCATCCAGCGCCCAGGGGCGGCCGTCGGAGAGGACGCCGAACAGCGCGTCGGCATCGGCGCGGGTGAAGCGGCGGCCGAGCCAGTCGGAGACCTGCTTGTCCATGTGCATCGCCGCGAAGGCGTCGCGGTCGGGGGCGCGCAGCGGGCGGAAGGCGACGCGCGGGCCGGGCGCGGGGATTGAGAAGAGATCGACCATCGGCCCAGTGTAGCCTCGCGTATGTCATCAAGGAATCGGCGATGACTTCCGAGCGTTTCGAAGGCCTGTCCTTCACGCCTGACCATGATGCGGGCCGCGCGGCGCTGGAGGCGGCGCTGGAGGGCGCCTCACCGGCCGTCGCGGGCCTCGCCCGCGCAGCCTATGAGGCCGGCGCGGCGGCGGCCGAGGCGCCGGCCCGCCCGGCGCGGATGCTGGCGCTGGACATGGAGGCGGAGATCACGCCCCGCGGCGGGCGCATCGGCGGCCCCGCCTGGCGGCAAGAGGGCGCGGGCTGGCCCGAGCTGGACGGCGCCCCGATGCTGATGATCGCGCAGCTCGACCTCGCCGGGCTGGCGCTGGAGGGGCTGCCGCAGGCGGGGCTGCTGCAGGTCTTCATCAATCGCGACATCTGCATCCTCGACACGCGCTGCGTGGTCGAATGGCATCCCGACCCCCAGGGCGCGCGGATCCTGCCCCAGCCGCCGGGCGCGCAGGGCCCGTTCCCCGAGGAAGAGGAATGCGCCCGCGGCTTCGCCATCGTGCCGGGACCGTCGGGGGCGATGCGCCCCACCGTGGATGACGCGGCGGTTCAGGACGCCCTGCGCGGGGCGACCGCCGCGGCGGATCCGGTCGCGGGCGGGCAGGCGCGCGACCTCGCCCTTGACGCGCTGGCCGGGGCGCTGAACCCCGCTTGGGCCCATCACGCGGGCGGCCACATGGTGAGCACCCAGGGCGAGGTGACCCTGTTCGGGGGCGGACGGGACGCGCCGGGGATCCCGCTCGACCGCTGCATCCTGCGGCTCGGCTGGGACGAGGAGACGATCATGTGGGGCGATGCGGGCGAGGCGGCGCTGGTGATCCCGGCGGCGGACCTTGCGGCCCGCGATTTCTCGCGCGCCGAATTCACCTGGGACGGCTGCTGAGGGGGCGGTTGAAGGCGGGCCCGGGCCTCAGCCCAGCAGCGCCTCCACCTCCTGCTCCAGCGCCTTCGCCTCGGCAGCGGCGATGGAGCGGGGCTGCATCTCCCCCGCCGAACGCCCGGTGAGGAAGGCGTTGGAGAAGGCGACGCGGTTGCCGAGCCGCGCCTGCATCAGCTCGGCGCCGCTTTCGGCCAGCAGGCGCTCGGCTTCCTCCAGCGTGCCGCCGCGGGCGGGGACGCGGTTGAGGACCACGCGCGCGCGGGCCTTCTCCTTGGCGCACATCTCGAGCATCGCGCCGGTGGCCCAGGCGTCGAGCTGCGTCGGCTGGCAGGGGAGCACCACGAGGTTGGAGGCGCGCAGGGCGGTGCGCAGCAGCGATTCCGCGGCGCCGGGGCAGTCCACCACCACCCGGTCGCAGCCCTTGGCCGCGTCGCGGATGTCGGAGCCCGCGCGCCAGTCCTTGGAAGAATAAAGGCTCACGCCCCCGTCGCGCCGCAGCTCGGCCCAGCGGGAGAGGGAGCGCTGCGGGTCGACGTCCACCAGCCCCACGGTCATGCCCGCCTGCCGCCAGGCGGCGGCGAGATGGGCGGCGAGCGTGGTCTTGCCGGACCCGCCCTTCTGCTGCGCGAAGACGACGACGGCCATGGCCCTTCCCCCTGCGATCCCGCCGGGGTCCGCGCCCCGGCCCTGCCTCTGGCGCCCCTCGCGCCTCTGGCGGGCGCTGGATCAGGCGGGGCGACCCCACAGATCGTAGTCGGAGGCTTCGTCGATCACCACATGAAGTTTGTCGCCGGGGGCGAGATTTTCGAACCCCTCGTCGATGAAGAGGTTCCCGTCGATCTCGGGCGCATCGGCCCAGGTGCGGCAGGTGGCGCCGTCCTCGTCGACCTCGTCGACGATCACCTGGACGCGCTTGCCGACCTTGGCCTGCAGCTTGGCTTCGGAAATCGCCGCGGATTTCTCCATGAAGCGGTTCCAGCGGTCCTGCTTGACCTCCTCCGGCACATGGCCGGGCAGGTCATTGGCGCGGGCGCCTTTCACGTTCTCGTACTGGAAGCAGCCGACGCGGTCGAGCTGGGCCTCGTCGAGCCAGTCGAGAAGGTGCTGGAATTCCGCCTCCGTCTCACCGGGATAGCCGACGATGAAGGTGGAGCGCAGGGTGATCTCGGGGCGGATGGCGCGCCAGGCGGCGATGCGCTCGAGCGTTTTCGAGGACGCGGCGGGGCGGGCCATGCGTTTCAGCACATCCGGGTGGGAATGCTGGAACGGAATGTCGAGATAGGGCAGCACGCCGCCCTCGTCCCCCGGCTCGGCCATGTGTTCGATCAGCCGGTCCACATGGGGGTAGGGGTAGACGTAGTGCAGCCGCGACCAGGCGGGCAGGCGCGCGAGGCCCTTCGTGAGGTCGAGGATATGGGCGCGCCAGTCCTCGTCCCGCCAGCGGCTTTCCGCGTGTTTCAGGTCCAGCCCGTAGGCGGAGGTGTCCTGGGAGATGATGAGGAGTTCCCCGACGCCGGCGTCGCTGAGGCGTTCGCATTCGCGCAGCACCGCGTTGGCGGGGCGCGAGACGAGTTTGCCGCGCATGTCGGGGATGATGCAGAACTTGCAGGCGTGGTTGCAGCCCTCGGAGATCTTCACATAGGCGAAGTGCCGGGGGGTGAGCTTGACGCCGGTGGCGGGCAGCAGGTCCACGAACGGGTCCGGCGCGGGGGGGGCCGCGGCGTGGACGGCGTCGAGCACCTGTTCGTATTGATGCGGGCCGGTGACGGCGAGGACGCTGGGATGCGTGCCGCGGATATAGTCCTCCTCGGCCCCGAGGCAGCCGGTGACGATGACCTTGCCGTTCTCGGCCAGCGCCTCGCCGATCGCGTCGAGGCTTTCGGCCTTGGCGGTGTCGAGGAAGCCGCAGGTGTTCACGATCACGGCGTCGGCGCCGTCATAGTCGGGCGAGATGGCGTAGCCCTCGGCGCGCAGGCGCGTCAGGATTCGTTCGCTGTCCACCAGCGCCTTGGGGCAGCCGAGGGAGACCATGCCGATGCGCTTCTGCCCCTCGCGCGCCTCCGGGTCCCCCAGCCGGGGGGCGGGGGCGAGGTCGGGACGGTCGGCGCGCAGGTTGGGCGCGGCGGGGCGCTGGGCGTCATCGGGCTGGGTCATGCCGGGGCTATACAGCGCGGCGGGCCGGGCCGGAAGGGCGCGTTTGCGGGGCCGCGCGTCGGGCCGCGCGCCTGTTGCGGGCCGGGCGCCCGCGCGGCGCTGCGGGCGGGGGCGTGAGTGGCGGGTGGGCGTGGCTCTGGCGTGGCGCGCGGGCCGCCCGTGTCGAGCGCGCGCCTTGAGGGCGCCGCGCGCAGGCCGTGTTCTTCGGTCGGCCGCTTCCGGGTCGCGCCGGTCGTTTCCGGGTCCCATTGCGGAACTCCCGGGTCGCACCCCCGCCGCCCCGGCGCCGCGGCGGGGATGCCGCCGGGTCGACGCGCGCGGGGGTTGGGGCGCGGCCGATCAGCCGCGGTTGCGCGCGCTTCGCTCCATCGCCTGCGCGCAAGGGCGCAGGGCTGAGGAGGACCGACCGGTCGGACCGCGCGGCGCCGCCGCGCGGGCGGCAGACCCCGCCCGGGAGGCGCGCCCGGCGGGGCGGCCCCGTCGGCGGGAAGCGCGGGCGGGCGTCCCGCGCTGCAGCGGCTTGCAGCGCGGGTCCGGGCCGTGCCGTCAGGTCAGCTCGCCCAGATGCGCCTCGAACGCGGTGCGCATGTCGGCCACCGAGAACGGCTTGGCCACGAAGTGGTCCACCGTGTCGCCCTCGGCCTGGTCGCGATAGCTTTCCGAGGTGGCGAGGAACACCGGGATGCGGTTGAGCACCGGGTGCGACTTGATCTTCTCGGCCAGCTCGACGCCGCTCATCCCCGGCATGTTGAGGTCCGAGATGACCACGTCGAACTTCTTCTGGTTCAGCGCGTCGAGGGCCGCGTCGGCGGTGGCGGCCAGCGCCACGTCCACGACGCCGAGGCGCTTGAGACACTGGCGCGCGAGGCCGCGCATGGTTTGCTGGTCGTCGACGACGAGGACCTTCAGGGATTTGGCTGCAGGCATGTCCGTCTCCTGTTCAAAGTGCGGCGCCGGTCGCGCGGGAAGGGGTTTGCGCGGCGGTGCATATTCGGGAAGGGAGCGCCGAAAGCTCCCGGGTTTCGTTCAGGGCCCCGATCTCGGCGGCCGCCTTGGGCATTCCATAGACGACGCAGCTTTCCGGACCCTGACCAAGACAGTGCGCGCCGGCCTGGCGCATCTCTCGCAGGCCCTCGGCGCCGTCGCGGCCCATGCCGGTCAGGATCACCCCGACCGCATCGGCCCCGTAGGCCCTGGCCACCGAGCGGAACAGCACGTCGACCGAGGGCCGGTGGCCCGACACGGGCGGCCCCTGGCTGAGCGAGAGGCGCGCCTTCGGCCCGGCGCGGTGCACCTCGAGGTGGTAATCGCCGGGCGCGATGCGCACCGCGCCCTGGCCGATGATCTCCCCGTCCTTCGCCTCGGCCACGTCGCGGCCGAGCTGTTCGGCAAGCCGGTTCGAGAACCGCCCCGTGTAGTCGGGCGGCATGTGCTGGGCGATCACGATGGGCGGGCAGGTGCGGGGCAGCTCGGACAGCACCCGCGACAGGGCCGCCACGCCGCCGGTCGAGGCGCCGATGGCGATCAGCGCGCGCTTCCAGGACCCGCCCGCGGCGGGTCGCCCGACGCCCTGCGCGGCCATGCCGCCGGCCGCCGCGGGACGCCGCGCCGGGGCGGCGCAGCGCGCGCGCGCCTTGGCGCCGGCGGCCATCCGCACCTTCTCGCGCAGCATCTGCCCGAACCGGTCGGCGCCGTCCTTGCCGTGGGGCTTCTGGGCCACGTCGACCGCGCCGATCTCCAGCGCGGCGAGCGTCGCGTCCGCCCCCCGCGCCGTGAGGCTCGAGACCATGATCACCGGCATCGGGCGCAGGGTCATGATCTTCTCGAGGAACTCGAGCCCGTTCATGCCCGGCATCTCGACGTCGAGCGTGACCACGTCGGGATTGACCTGCTTGATCAGCGCCCGCGCCTCGGAGGTGTCGCGCGCGAGGCCCGTGACCGAGATGTCCCCGTCCCGCTCCAGCGCGTCGCGCACCATCATCCGCATCAGCAGCGAATCGTCGACCACCACCGCGGATATCTTCCTGAAGGATCCAGCGCCCGGCATCAGAACAGCTCCACCCCGCCCGCCTTCGGCGCGGATTGCGCCTGCTTGGCGAGCTGTTTCTCCTCGGCCCGCATGCGCGAGCTGGCCGACGGCGGCAGGCGCAGCACCGAGGCGCGCCCCGAGGAGGGAAAGAAGAACACCCGGCGCGCGCGATCGCCGCCCAGGTCGCGCGCGGCGACGCGGATCCCCTCCGAGCGCAGGTAATCCTCGACGAAACGGCCGTTGCGGATGCCCACCGTCTCCTTCGCCGCGGTGTCGATCACGTTGGCGCCGCCGAAGATCTTCGCCTCCAGGTCCGCCTTGCTGCTGCCGCGGCGCAGGATGTCGTTGATCAACACCTCCATGGCGTTGACGCCGTAGCGGGCCGAGCCGGCGCCGTCCCCGGCCTCGCCCGGCAGCAGGAAATGGTTGAGGCCCCCGATCCCCCGGCGCACGTCGCGGATGCAGGCCGCGACGCAGGAGCCGAGCAGGGTCGACACGGCGGTGTCCGGCGTGTCGATCACCTTGTGATGACCGGGCAGCACGCTGATGGACCACGCGTTGATCTTCGGGTCGAAATAGGCCGAGCTGTCCCTGGCTGAAGTCGTGATCACGTACGCCTCCGGTAGATGGTGCGCCCTTCCGAGCGCAGGAGCGGATGTTCGCCCAGCAGGGATTCCGAGTGGCCGAGATAGAGCACGCCGTTGGGCGTGAGCATCTGGGCGTATCGGTTCACCAGCCGGTTCTTCGTTTCCGTATCGAAATAGATCACGACGTTTCGACAGAAGATGACGTCGAACGGTCCCTTGAAGGGCCAGTCGTGCAGCAAGTTCAGCTGCCGGAAGGAAATCAGGGACTTGATGCGGTCATTGAATTTCGCGCCGGTCGGGGTCGGGGACATGTGCGCGCGGCGCAGGGCCTCGGGCACGCCCTTGAGCTTGTCGGACGGGTATTCGCCCGCCCGGCCGGTCGCCAGCACGTTGGTGTCGAGGTCCGTCGCCAGGATTCGCAGGTCGCGCCCGGCGGTGAAACTGGGCTGGGACAGCGCGGTCATGCCGATCGTGTAGGGTTCCTCGCCGGTCGAGCAGCCCGCGGACCAGATCCGGATCCGCCGCGCGCCCGCCTCGGTCAGGGGGGTGAGCACCTCCTTCGACAGGTGCTCGAAATGGTGCGCCTCCCGGAAGAAGGAGGTCAGGTTGGTGGTCACCGCGTTGGCGAATTCCCCGACCTCGGCCGCGCCGGCCGGGCTGTCCACCAGGTCGAGATAGGCCGCGAAGGTGTCGATCCCGAGGGCCCGCAGGCGGCGCGAGAGGCGCGTGTACACCATCTGCCGCTTGTGGTCCTTCAGGATGATCCCGGCCATCGCCTCGACCATCCGCGCGACGCGATGGAAATCGTCGTCGGTCATCAGGAAGTCGCGCGCGGCCTCGCCGGCGGGTTCGTTCTTGGGTTGGGGCAGGGCCGACATCGATCAGAACTCCGACCAGTCCTGGTCCGGCGCGGTCGTCGGCACGGCGGCGGCGGGCGCGGCGGCGGCGGCCTTGCGCGGCGCCGCGGGGGCGGGCCGGGACGCGGGCGCGGCGGCGCGCGGCTCCGGCGCCTTCACGGGCGCCTTCGCCGCCGCCGGGGCCGAGCGCGAGGCCTTGTCGCTGCGCTTCGCGGCCGCCTTCTCGGACGCCTCGTCGACGCGGAAGAAGCTGACCAGGTCGAGCAGCCAGGCGGTTTCGTTCTGCAGCCCGCGCGCCGAGGCGGCGCTCTGCTCGGCCATGGTCGAGTTCTTCTGGGTCATCTCGTCCATGTGGCTGACGGCGATGGAGATCTCCTCGACGCCCGAGGACTGCTCGCGGCTCGCGGCCGAGATGTCCTGGATCGTGTCCGCGACCCGGGCGATGCTGTCCACGATCTCCTGCAGCGCGTCGCCGGTGGACTGCACCAGCTTCACGCCCTTGCCGACATGCTCGGAGCTGTCCTGGATCAGCGCGGTGATGTCCTTGGCCGCCTGGGAGGACCGCTGCGCGAGGGTGCGCACCTCGGCCGCGACGACGGCGAAGCCCTTGCCGGCCTCGCCCGCGCGCGCCGCCTCGACCGCCGCGTTCAGCGCCAGCAGGTTGGTCTGGAAGGCGATGCTCTCGATCACCGAGATGATGTCGGAGATCTTGTGCGAGCTCTCCTCGATCAGGCTCATGGCCGAGACGGCGTCGCGCATCACGTCCTTGCCGCCGCGGGCGCGGTCGGCCGCGTCCTGCGCCAGGTCGTTGGCCTTGTCCGCGTTCTCGGCGTTGGCCTTCACGTTGGCGGTCATCTCCTCCATCGTCGCCGCCGTCTCCTCGAGCGAGGAGGCCTGCGCCTCGGTGCGGCCCGACAGCTCCTGCGCGCCGTCGGCGATCAGCACGGTGCTGTCGCCCATCGACCCGGTGGCGCGCTTGATGTCGGCCACCAGCTCGGAGATCTTGGAGATGGTGGCGTTGACGTTCTTCGCCACGTCGGCCAGCTGGCCCTGGTGGGCCGCCGCCATGCGGCGGGTCAGCTCGCCCTTGGTCACGCCCGCCATGACGTCGTTCAGCTCGCTCATGAAGCTTTCGGAGACCTCGCAGATCTCGTTCACGCCTTCGGCGATGCGCTTCATGAAGTGCATGCGGGTGTCGAGCTTGAGGCGGCGCGAGAAGTCGCCGCGGCTGACCGCCTGCATGACTTCCTCGATCTGCTGCTCGACATGGATGTTCTCGGTCCGGTCGCGCCAGGTGACGCCGTAGCCGATCTTCTCGCCCCGCTTGTTGTTCATCACGGTGATGTGGAGGCCGAAATACCGGCCGCCGAGGCGGATCAGTTCGGAATTCGACGTCCGCGGCTTCTGCGCCGCGTCCTCGACATATTCCGGGTCCTTGTGGAAGATGTGCACGTTGGTGCCGACGAGATCGTCGAGCGAGAAGCCCGGCTTGATCTTCTGCAGCGCCGGCAGCACCGGCTCCAGCCCGCGCTTCATCGCCTCGTTCACGTAGACGATGGTCATGTCCTGGTCGGCGATCATCACCATCGCGTCGCTCTCGGTCAGCGCCGCGCTCATCCGCTGGTTTTCCAGCGACTGGTCATGGATCACGCCGAGCGAGCGGGCGAGATCGCCGATCTCGTCCCCGCGCTCGCGCCCGTGCACCTTGGTCACGTCGCCCTGGGCCAGCAGCGCCACCTGGTGCGAGATCTGCTGGATCGGGCGCGCGAAGCTGCGCGCGACCAGCAGGCCGATGCCGATGGTCAGCGCCAGCACCGGAAGGGCCAGCATGCCCATGGTGTTGCGCAGCGCCGCGACCTCGCGGCCGACGCCGGCCTTGGACTGCTCGGTCACCATGATCAGGGTCGAGCCGTGGAAGTCGAAGGCGGCGGCGCCGGCGATCGAGGGCTCGCCGAACAGGCCCGAGGTCTCGGTCACCTGCGCGTCCCCCGGCGCAAGCGCGCGCAGCGCCTCCGCCCCGTATTCAAGGCTCAGCGTCTCGTCGGCCTCGGTGCCCGGGATGTCGGTGCGCAGCACGCCGTCGGCGCCCATCAGGAAGCCGCGGATGTCCGCCTCGGCATTGTTGTTGCGCCCGGCGAGCTGGTTGATCACGTCGAGCGGCAGCTGCAGCGCGACCACGCCCATGAAGGCGCCCGACCCGTCGAAGACGGGGCTGGCGGCGAAGGCCGCGGGGGCGTCCGCGCTGGGCGCGTAAGGGGCGAAATCCTGGAACACGATCTGGCCGCGCTGGGGCGCCTCGGCCACCTTGCGGAAGGCGCGCCCGAGGCCGGAGCTCGCCAGCGGCCCGGTGGCGACGTTCTTCGCGTAGTCGCGTTCCTTGAACACCGTGTAGACGACGTCGCCCTCGGGGCTGATCAGGAACAGGTCGTAGTAGCCGCGGCTTTCCTGGAAAGCGCGGTAGGTCGGGTGATGCTTGGCGTGCATCGCCGAGTAGATCGTCTTGTCGCCGGCGTCGTCGAGCATCTGCTTCGACCCGCTGGGGTGCGGGTTGGCGTCGATATAGGCCGATTGCAGCGTCGCGGCCCGGTCGCCGGGCAGGGTGTTCCAGCCCGACAGCAGCTCGCTGAAGTTGATCCCGCCCATCTGGCCGAGGCTGAGGAAGGCGAGGTCCGTGTCCACCTGGCGCAGGTAGGACTCCATCATGTCCGCTTCCTGCCGCGCCGTTCCAAGCAGGCGGTCGGCGGCGTTGCGCGTGGCCACCTCTCCCGCCGAGTAGAGCGAGATGCCGCCGATCGCGACCCCGGCCGCCAGCGCCGCCGCGGCGGTGCTGAGGGTCAGTTTTTTCGAGATCGAGAGATGTGAGAAGAACGACGTCGCGCCGGGCATGGACATCAGGTCGGTTCCTTGAAAACGGGGGAAGGCGTTCAGGCGGCGAAGTCCCGCTGGGTCCCGAACAGGTTGACGAGGTCGAGCAGCGCGACCATGTGGTCCTCGGTGTTCACCAGGCCGCTGATCGACGAGACGTCGGCCTCGGGCGAGCTGTCGGGCACGGGCCTGATGTCGTCGACCGAGACGGTGACGATGTCCGACACCGCGTCCACCAGCACGCCCACCGTCTGGTCGCCGATCCACACGATGACCACGACATGGGTCTCGGTCGCCTCGGTCAGCGCCCCGCCGAAGCGCGCGCGCAGGTCATGCACGGGCACGATGGTGCCGCGCAGGTTCAGCACGCCGCGGGTGTAGTGGGGCTGGTTCGGCAGGCCGGTGGTGGGGGACCACTGCTTGATCTCCCGCACCTGGACGATGTCCACGCCATAGGCGCGGTCGCCGACCATGAAGGTGACGTACTGCTTGTAGCGGGCGGCGGCGCTCTGCGCCTCTTCTCCGTCCGCGCCGAACGGGTCGGTCTGATCGTTGACTTCAGTCAATGGAACGTCTCCTGCGCGATGTAGTGCTGCGAGGCGCCGAGGGCCACGAGCGATGGAACGTCGAGGATCAGGGCGACGCGGCCGTCGCCGAGGATGGTCGCGCCCGACACGCCGTCGACGCGTCGGAAGTTGGCCTCGAGGCTCTTGAGCACGACCTGGCGCTGGCCGATGAGTTCATCGACGAGCAGGGCGACGTGCCCGTTGGTTTCGGTGTCGACCACGATGGCCATCTCTTCGGGCTGGGCCGCGCCCTCGACCCCGAGGGCGGAGCGCAGGCTCAGGAGCCGCAGGTATTCGCCGCGCCGCGCGAGCACGCGGGAGTTGTCGGGCAGGCGCTCGATCTCGCAGTTCTCGAGCCGCAGCGCCTCGACCACCGAGGAGAGGGGGAGGATGAATCGCTCCTCGCCCACGCAGATGGTCATGCCGTCGAGCACCGCGAGGGTCAGCGGCAGGGTGATGGTGAAGAGGGTGCCCTTGCCGGGGGTGGAGGTGACGAGGCACCGGCCCCCGAGGCTCTGGATCTTCTTCTTCACCACGTCCATGCCGACCCCGCGGCCGGAGACCGAGGAGACCTCGGCCGCCGTTGAGAAGCCCGGGTGGAAGATCAGCTGGTCGATATCCTCGGGGTTCAGCTGTTCCTCGCCCGAGATCAGGCCGTTCTCGATCGCCTTCTCCATCACCCGCTGGCGGTTGATGCCGCGGCCGTCATCCTCGATCGTGATGATCACCCGCTCGCCCCGGTGTTCGGCCGAGAGGCGGATCGTGCCGGTGCGCGGCTTGCCGGCCGCGGCGCGTTCCTCGGGGCCTTCGAGGCCATGGTCCATCGAGTTGCGCAGCATGTGGGTTAGGGGCTCGGCGAGCTCCTCGATCACCGTGGTGTCGACCTCGGTATGCTCGCCCGAGACCACCAGCCGCGCTTCCTTCTTGAGCGTGTCGGCGAGGTCGCGGACCACGCGCGGCATGCGGCTGAACACCGATTTCACCGGCTGCGCGCGGATCGCCATGACGCTTTCCTGCAGCTCGCGCGTCTGGCGGGTCATCGCCTCGACCGAGTGGCCGATTTCCAGCGAGGTCGCCGCGTCGGTTTCCGACAGCTTCTGCGCCAGAACGGCCTGGGTGATGACGATCTCGCCCACCAGGTTGACCAGCCGGTCGATGCGCATCAGCTCGACCCGCAGGGTTTTCGAGACCGAGGTGCGCGAGCTTGCGCCGCCGCCTTCAGCGGCCGCGGCCTTGGCCTCGGACTTTGGGACGGGGGCGGCGGCCTCCAGCTCCGCGGGCGCGGCCTCGGCTTCCGGCGCCGCCTTGGGCGGCGGCGGCGATGCGCCTTCCGGCATGGGATCGGACTCCACCGTCAGTTCGGCCGTGTCGTCGTAGAGTTCGAAGAAGGCGAGCAGCTTGGCCTGCGGCATCGAGGTGTCGAAGCTCAGCCGCCAGGACCAGGGGCAGACCCAGGGGTCCAGCTCCTCGATCGAGGGCGGAGATCCCTCGGGCTCGGCGCTCACCAGGTCGATGTCCCGCGCCGCGCGGATCACGCGCAGCGGGTCATGGCCGCGATGCATGAATTCCGGGCCGGGCGCGAAGAGGATCACCACCTCGCGCGTCTCGAGCTCGATATCCGGGTCGTATTCCACCGCCGGGGCGGCCGCGGCGGGGGCGGCCGCGGGCGGCGCCTCCTCGGCGGCCGAGGGCGCGACGCCGGCGAGCTCCTCGAGCTCCACCCGCACGCGGTCGACCATGGAATCGGCGGGTCCGCCGCCGTCCCGCGCCTGTTCGACGAGCACCTCGAGCCCGTCGCCGGCGCGCACCAGCAGCTGGGCGACGTCCGCGCTCAGCGGCATTTCATCCGAGCGGATCCGGTCCATCACCGTCTCGAAGACATGGGCGAAGGCGATCAGCACGTCGAAGCCGAAGGCCGCCGCGCCGCCCTTGATGGAATGGACCGCGCGGAACGCTGCGTTCACGACCTCGATATCCACCGAGCCTCCGGTTTCGGAGGCGTCGAGCATCGCGTCGAGATGCTCGTGCAGGTCGCCCAGGAGCTCGCCGCACTCGGTGAAGAACAGGGAGAGATAGTCTTCGGTGTCGTCCATGGACCGGGCCCCCTCAGGCGAGCTGCTTGACCAGACCCAGGATCACGTCCGGATCGAACGGCTTGGTCAGCCAGCCGGTGGCCTTGGCCTTGCGCGCCCGGGCCTTCAGCTCTTCCGCCGTCTCGGTGGTGAGCAGCAGCATGGGCAGCGCGCGGCCGGCGGGTTCGGACCGCGCGGCCTCGATGAACTCGATGCCGTTCATGATCGGCATGTTGAGGTCGGTGATCACCATGTCGGGCTTGTGCTTGCGCAGCTGGTCGAGCGCTTCGCGCCCGTCGGCGGCCACGAACACCTCGTGCCCCGCCTTTTCCAGGCAATCCACGAGCATGTTCCGCAGCGCCCGGGTGTCGTCGACGGCGAGAATGCGGCTCATTGGCGAAACTCCATCTTCATGAGGTCCTGGAACAGGCCGAGATCTGAAAACGCGTCGACGAAGGCCGGCGACGGCGAGAGGATGGCGGCGGGCGGGGAGATGTCCGCCCGGGCGTGAAGGGTCGAGATGATGCAGGCCACCGCGGCGGCGCCGATGTCGGAGACCTCGCGCGCGTCGAACACCAGTTCCGAGGCGCCGACGGAGGCGCGCAGGGTTTCGGCGAGCTCCTCGGCCTCGGGCGTGCGCAGCCGGTCTGCCAGCACGATCGTCACCGGCTCGCCCGTCGCCGCCGGCGCCGCGTCGGCCGGGGCCGCCGCGGCGCCGTCGTCGACGTCGCCCTCATCCGCGACGTCGTCGACGGCGTCATCCGCCGCGTCGTCCGCGTCCGCGGCGAGCGCCGCATCGGCCGCGTCGCCGGCGCCCGCGGCGTCGTCATCCATGTCTCCGGGCACCCAGGACGGGAGCGCGCCGGGCGCGCCGTCCTCTTCGGGTTCCGGCGTATCGGAAGTCTCGCTCATCCCGCCCCTCCGTTCCGATCAGTCAGATTTCGAATGTTCTCGACCAGCGCCGCGTCGGGCGCCTCCGTCAGCTTGACCGCCTTGCGGCCCTCGAAGGCGCCGAGGCGGCCGACCGCGAAGGCGGTCTGGTCCTCGGATTTCTCGAACACGATCTCGACCCGCCCGCGGCTGCCCTCGGGCAGGGGGATCACGTCGCCCGGCTGCAGCGCCGACAGCTCCGAGACGCTCATGTCCGCGCGGTGCAGCACGGCGCGCAGCTGGGCCGGGGCCTGGCGCGCCGCCTTGGACATGCGCGCGGTCCACAGGTCGCCCTGCTCTTCCTTCGCCTCGGCCGCCGCCTGGGCCGCCGGGTCCACCCCGGCCTGGTAGGCGTCGAGCACCGAGAGCGGCAGCACGAGGTCGAATTCGCCGGACCGCGCCGCCTCGCCCACGTCGAGGCTGAGCCGCAGCACCAGCACGTCCGAATGCTCGGGCGCGATGCGCACCATGGTCACGTGCTGTTCGAAATGGTCGAGCCGCATCGCCCCGCGCGGGATCGGCCCGAGGTTCAGCGCCAGCGAGCCTTCGAAGGCCTGCAGCACGGCGTTGATGAAATCGGCGCAGAGCGCGCAGTCGATCGCGGTGATCGAGCGCATCGTCGGCATCGGCGCCTGGGCCGGGTCGCCGCCCATGCGCAGGTCGACGATGTGGAAGATCAGGTCGGTGCCCACGTTGATGAGGGCCATGTTCTTCGAGCCCTTCACCTTGATCACGCCGATCATGGCGGGCACGGGGATGTCCTCGAGCACGCGGGAGAGCTTGCGCACCTCGCAGTCGATGACGATGGCGCCGACGATGGTGCGCAGCAGCGGGCGCACCTTCTCGTCCACGATCTTGGCGAAGTTCTCGCCGATCTCCTCCACGCGCGGGATCGGCGCGCGACCCACCCGGGCGCCGCTGATCTTGCGTGCTAGTGCGTTCTCGGTCTGCGCCATGCGGGCGTGGTCCTCGTGCTTCTGTTCCGGCGCATCCTTCACCGCTTTCGTTGCCATCCGCTTAAGTCTGAAAAGCATCCGGGCCGTCGCGCCGCCTTTGCACGCCGCCGCCCGTCCGCGCGCCACGGGAAAGCGCCGGGAATCAAGGGGTTGTGGGGGGTGAAAGGGGGCGTTCCGCGGCCTGCCGCCGCACCTGGGCCTCCGCGGGGCGGGAAACCGCTGCGTAACTTCCTGCCTGTATCAAGGGCCCTGGGTGAGTTGCGTAGAAGGAGCGTGCGTCATGGCGAACGATGCCGGCGTTACGATTATCAAGAAGAAGAAAGCCGGGGGCGGCGACGGCCACCACGGCGGCGCCTGGAAAGTGGCCTATGCGGACTTCGTGACCGCGATGATGGCCTTCTTCCTCCTCATGTGGCTGCTGAACGCCACGTCCGAGGATCAGCGCAAGGGGTTGGCCGAATATTTCGACCCCAAGGTGCCCATCGCCCGGATCTCGGGCGGCGGGTCCGGCGCGTTCGGCGGCGATTCCGTCCTGTCGGAAGAGACGCTGACCCAGTCCGGCCGCGGTGCGGAGGACGAGAACCCGACCGAGTCCGAACAGGCCAGGGGCGCCACCGGCGTCATGGAGGACGAGGCGGCCGGCGAGGCCGAGGGTGAGAAGACCGATCCGCTGGAGCGGGTCGCCGAGGTCTTCGAGGGGATGCGCGGGGAAAGCGACGTGGCGGACGAGCTGCTGCGTCACATCCGGACGCGGGTGACCGACGAGGGGCTCATCATCGAGCTGTTCGACACCGAGGAGCGGCCGTTGTTCGGCCGGGGCAAGGCTGAGCCGACCCCGACCATGACCGCCTTGCTGACGATGATCGGCGAGGTGGCCGCGATGCTCGAGAACGAAGTCGCCGTGGAAGGGCACACCGATTCCGCGCCCTACCGCGACGCGGGCTATGGCAACTGGGAGCTCAGCTCGGACCGGGCGCATGCCGCCCGCCGGACCCTGGTGGCCGCCGGCCTGCCCGAGACCCGGATCAACCGGGTCGTGGGCAAGGCGGACAGCGACCTGGCGACGCCGGACAACCCGGCCTCGCCGCGCAACCGGCGGATCGCGGTGACCATCCTGCGCTCCGACCGCTGAGCGACGCAGGCGCAGGCAGACGGAAAGGGCCGGTCCCCGCGGGGGGCGGCCCTTTTTCGTGGCGCGCGGCCCGGCGCCCGACCCGACGCCCGACCGGCGCCCGACCGGCGTTCCAGCGGCCCCCGGCGGCGGCTCAGGCCCCGGCCGCGTCCTGCACCTCGATCCGGGCGAAGCCGAATCGCTCGAAATCCTCGGCGTAGAAGGCGTTGGCGCGCGCGATCACCGCGGGCGACAGGCGCGAGACGTCGTACGCCGCGCCGCCCTTGTCCGGGTTCTCGTTGCGCCGCTCGGGTCCCGCCGGGCCGAGCAGGTCGCGCAGGCGCGCGGACCAGGTCCCGGGGGCGTCGAGGCGCGCGATCTCCTGCACCACCTGGCGCCCGGAGAGGAAGAAGAACGCGCTCTGCGGCGTGAAATGGGTCAGCTTCACGTCGTTCGCCGCCGCGTGCGGGCCCATCGCGCGCAGGGCGAAGCGATTGAGCACGGCGTAGAACACGTCCGGGTCGCCGCGGATCGAATCGCGCAGGATCGGCGTGTTCAGCGTCAGGTGCTGCGAGAAGGCCGAGCACAGCCGCTGGTACGGATCGCGCACGAAGCCGAAGGACCAGAGCCGGTCGAAGGCGGCGAAGGCGTCGGGGTGGTGACGGCGCAGCTGCGCCAGCGTCAGGTGCATGCGGTCGAGCCGCCGCCCCTCGGCCGGATAGGGCCGCCAGCCGTCGAAGAACCCGTCCGAATCGTCCCATGGCTTCAGCGCGGTGCGCATGCTCATGCCCCCGGCCTTGGGGTTGTGCACGAAGATGAATCCACCGCGTTCGGAAATGATCATGGGCGCCTCCCGGGCGTCCTGTGTCGCGCGGCTTGGTTGCCGAACGGTTAACCACGCGCGGCGGCGCGCGGGCGCAAGCGTGGTTAACCCATTCGCAACGACGGCGCGGGCAAGGTCGGACCCGAGGGCGCCGCCGGTGCGGCGCGTCCGGGGCGGAGGATCTGCCGGGAATGATTGGCGCATGACGCAGACGGCGCTTGAGGAACAGGCGCGCGCGGCGCGGCCGCTGGCGGCGCTCGACGCCGGGCTGGCGGGGCTGCGCGCCCTGCCGCGGACCAGGCTCAAGCGTCCCGGCATGGCGCTGGGGCCGGGAATCGCCGTGCAATATGCCGGGAAGTCGGGCGTCGTCGCGCGGGCCGAGGGGCTGGGCGCGGACGGGTTCGGGCTGACCCTCGACGACCGCGGCGCCTCGCCCTGGTTCAGCCTGGAGCTGTCGCTGCCCGTGGAGGCGCTGCGGCGGGCCCGGTTCCTCGGGCTGCGCCTCGCCGGCGCCGCGCAGGCCGGGGTGGCGGCGCTGCATCCCGTGCTGCGCCTCCATGCCGAGCAGGGCTGGAGCGACCATGACGCCGGCCGCGATTTCGCCCTGACCCCGGCGGAGGCGGAGCAGACCGTCATCCTTTCGCTCGACCGCATGGCGGGGCGCGATGACGCCGCCTCGGCCACCCTGATCCTGTTCCTGCGCCAGCGCGCGGCGGGGCTGCGCCTGGCGCGCATCGACCCGTTCCTCGCGGAGTGACCGGCATGGACGCGCCCGCGCTGCACTTGGCGCCCGACCCGGTCGCGGTGGCGATTCCCGCCTGGAACGACCGGCCGGGGCTCGAGCGGCTGCTGGACCGGCTCGACGCGACCGGCGCGCGGCTCGAGGTGATCGTGGTCGACGACGCCTCGGAAGACGACACGCAGGAGGCGCTGGCGACCCGGCCCCCGCCCCCCGGCGGCGCGCTGAGGCTCCTGCGCAACGCGGCCAATCTCGGGCCCGGCCCCAGCCGCAACCGCGCCATCGATGCGGCGGAGGCGGAGGCGCTCCTGTTCATCGACGCCGACGACCTGCCGCACCGGGACCTGTTCGCCTGGCTGGCCGATGCGCCGCCCCGCGCGCCGGCCGATTTCACCCTGTTCCGGCACCATTTCTGCACGCGCGAGGGGCGGCTGTTCCCCGGCCGGATGACCGCGCGGGACGAGGCGGCCTGGGACGCGGCGCGGCGCGCGCGCGGGGACCTCGCCGGTCTCGTGCGGCTCGAGGAGGCGCCGAGCCTCGCGGGGATGATCGCCTTCCCCTGGACCCGCCTGTTCCGCACCGAGTTCCTGCGCGGCCGGGACGTGCGCTTCCCCGAGCTGCGCCTGCACGAGGACCTGCCCTTCCACTGGGCCGCCTGGTTGCGGGCCGAGGCGTTCCTCGTGCTCGACCACGCGCCCCCCTTGCTGCACCACTTCCAGCTCGAGCGCGGGGGGCGGGCGACGGATGCGGCGGATGCGCGGCGGCTGGACGCGTTCCGCGCGCTGGACATGGTGCTGGAGCAGGAGCCGTCGCTGGCCGGGGCGCCGGGGGCCGCGGGGGCCTTCATCGACTTTTCCGTGGACCTCGTGCGCTGGGTCCGGGGGCTTCTGAAGGGCGGGCCGCATGCCGCCGAGGCCGCCCGCGCCGCCGCCGCGCTGGGCGGCAGGCTCGTCGCGCTGGCCGAGGTCAGCGGCGCCGAATGGGAGGATCGGGAGGCGCATCTCGAGATCCTCGGGGCAGGGGAGGCGGCCGATGCCTGACGGCGCCCCGATGCCCTCCGCCGGGCCCGCCCCCGAACCCGCCGCCGCCGCGACGCAGGCGGCCGGGCCCGCCCTGTCGCTGATCGTCACCTGCTGGAATGTCGGCCCCTACATCGCCGGCGCGCTGCAATCGGCGCTGGACGCGGGGCTGGACGGGCCCGAGATCATCGTGGTCGACGACGGCTCCTCGGACGAGACGGCGGCGGTGGTGGACCTCGTCGTCGCGCGCAACCGCGACCGGGCGCGCTGGAAGCTGCTGCGGCTGGCCGGGAACACCCCCGGCGGCGTCGGGGCGGCGGCGAATCTCGGCCTCGACGAGGCGACGGGGCGCGCGGTCGCCTTCCTCGACGGCGACGACTGGCTGGACCCCGACGCGCTGCACCTGGCGCTGGCGCGGCTGGCGGCGACGGGCGCCGACATGGTGTTCACCGACTGCGTGGATTTCATCGCGCCCGAGGGTCGGCTCGCGCCCTATCCCGACGCCGCGCTGTGGCCGGAGCTGGAGAAGGCGCCGGATATCGAGGCCCTGCGCCGCGTCCTGCTGCGCTGCGCGCCGATGCCCTGGCGCAAGGTCTACGCCCGCGCCTTCATCGACCGGATCGACCTGCGCTTCCCGGTCGGGGACTTCTACTTCGAGGATAACGTCCACCACTGGGACGCGGTGCTGGGGGCGGAGAAGATCGCGCTGCTGAACCGGCCCCTGCACATGCACCGCGTCGGCTCGGCCGCGCAGACCATCGGCGGACGCGGGCGCAAGTTCCTCGCCATTTTCGGGCATCACGACCGCATCGCGGCCTCGCTCGACCGCCGCGGGATGTCCGCCCTCCATGCGCCGGAATTCGCGGAATGGCTGGTGCGCCACCTGTGGTGGGCGTTGGAGCGGATCGATCCCGGCGGCCTCTTCGCCTTCTGGGAGGCCGCGCGCCCCTGCCTGCTCCGCCACGACGCCGCCGCGCTCGACGACGCGCTGCTGCGCGCGGGCCTGCCGCCGCGCGGCGCCGCGCTGGTCTCGGCCGTCCTCGCCGGGGACCGCACCGCCTTCGCCGCCATGTACATGCAGGCGATGCTGCCGCGCTGAGGGTTTCGCCCCGAACCGCCGCTCGCGAAAATCCTCCTCGGCGCACACGCGCCGCTTGAAATGAACGAATGTTCGTTTTAACGTCCGCGGCGGGAGGAGAGATCATGGCCAGGAGAACCGGCAGCAACGGCGCCCAGACCGCCGAGACGCTGCGCCGCGCGGCGCTCGCGCTGTTCGCGCGGCATGGCTACGCCGCGGTCTCCATGCGCATGATCGCCGCCGAGGTCGGGGTCCAGCCCGGCGCGCTCTACAACCACATGGGCTCCAAGCAGGACCTGCTGCGCGACCTGATGACCGCGCACATGGAGGACCTGCTGGCCGCCCAGGCCGAGCTGCCCCCCCGGGACGACCCGGCCGAGGCGCTCGCCGCCTTCACCCGGTTCCACATCCGCTTCCACATGGGGCGCGAGGACGCGGTGTTCATCTCCTACATGGAGCTGCGCAATCTCGAGCCCGAGAACTACGCCGCCGTCCAGGCCCTGCGCGCGCAGTACGAATCCCGCCTGCGCGCGATCCTGACCCGCGGGGCCGAGACCGGCGCCTTCGACATCGCCGACGCAAGCGTGGCCGGGCGCGCCGTCATCGCCATGATGACCGGCGTGACCAACTGGTTCCGCGAGGGCGGGCGCCTCTCGGCCGAAGACATCGAACAGATCTATATCGACATGACCTTGCGCGCCGTCGGGGCCCAACCCCGCGCGCCCATCCAGGGAGGATGACCGCATGTTCCACGCATCCATGAACTTCGCCCTCGGCGACGATATCGAGGCGCTGCGCGAGCAGACCCATCGCTGGGCGCAGGAGCGCGTCAAGCCGCTGGCGGCCGAGATCGACCGGACCAACGACTTCCCCGCGCACCTGTGGAAGGAGATGGGCGATCTCGGCCTGCTCGGGATCACGGTGCCCGAGGAGCATGGCGGCCTCGGCATGGGGTACCTGGCGCATTGCGTGGCGGTCGAGGAGATCGCGCGCGCGTCGGCCTCCGTCTCCCTCTCCTACGGCGCGCATTCGAACCTGTGCGTCAACCAGATCAAGCTCAACGGCACGGAAGAGCAGAAGGCGAAGTACCTGCCGGGGCTGATCTCGGGCGACCACGTGGGCGCCCTCGCGATGTCCGAGGCGGGCGCGGGCTCGGACGTCGTGTCGATGAAGCTGCGGGCCGAGAAGCGCAACGACCGCTACGTGCTCAACGGGACCAAGTACTGGATCACCAATGGCGGCGACGCCGACACGCTGGTGGTCTATGCCAAGACCGACCCCGAGGCGGGCGCCCGCGGGATGACCGCCTTCATCGTCGAAAAGGACATGGCCGGCTTCTCCGCCTCGCCCCATTTCGACAAGATGGGGATGCGCGGGTCCAACACCTTCGAGCTGATCTTCGAGAACGTGGAGATCCCGTTCGAGAACGTCCTCGGCGGCGAGGGGCGCGGCGTGAACGTGCTGATGTCGGGGCTGGATTACGAGCGCGTGGTCCTCTCCGGCATCGGCGTCGGCCTGATGCACGCCATGCTCGACGAGATGATGCCCTACATGCACGAGCGCAAACAGTTCGGCAAACCGATCGGCGAGTTCCAGCTGATGCAGGCCAAGATCGCCGACATGTACACCGCCATGAACACCGCGCGCGCCTACCTCTATGCCGTCGCCGCCGCCTGCGACCGGGGCGAGGTGACCCGCCAGGACGCCGCCGCCTGCGTGCTCTATTGCTCGGAAAAGGCGATGGAGCAGGGGGTTCAGGCGGTGCAGGCCTTCGGCGGGGCGGGCTTCCTCAATGACAGCCCCGTCTCCCGGATGATGCGCGACGCCAAGCTGATGGAGATCGGCGCGGGGACCTCGGAGATCCGCCGGATGCTCTGCGGGCGCGAGCTGATGAAGGCCACGGCGTGATCCGCGCCGCCTTGCTGGCCGCCGCCCTGGCAGCGCCCGGCGGGGCGGCGGCGCAGCCCGCGCCCGAGACGGATCCGGGGCCTTACATGGAGCTGCTGCGCGGCTGCCTCTCGGGCGCCGCGACGCCGGACGAAGACGCCGCCTGCAAGGGGCTGGTGTTCGAGGAATGCGGCCACCGCGCCCCCGAGGGGACGCGCGACACCACCATCGGCATGACCCTGTGCCTGCTGACCGAACAGCGGGCCTGGGACGTGCTGCTCAACGAAGTCTGGAAGCGGCTGCGCGCAAGCATGGCGGCCGCGGATGCCGATGATGGCGGGGCGCGGGCCGAGACGCTCCTGCGCGCGCAGCGCGCCTGGATCGCGTTCCGCGACGCCGAATGCGCCTGGCAGCACGCGATCTGGGGCCTCGGGTCGATGCGCCAGATCGCGGGCGCCGACTGCATGGCCGGGCGCACCGCCGACCGGGTGATCGATTTCCGCAGCGAGCTGCGGCAGGGGGACGAGAGATGACCGTTCTGAAATCAACCTTCTCGCCCGCCTCGGAAGAGGCGAAGGCCAACCGCGAGGCCCATCTGCAGGCCATCGAGGTGATCCGCGAGGCCGCCGAGGCCGCCATGCAAGGCGGCGGGGAAACCGCGCTCGCCCGCCACGTGGCCCGCGGCAAGCTGCCCCCGCGCCAGCGCGTGGCGCAGCTGCTGGACCCCGGCTCGCCCTTCCTGGAAGTGGGCCTGACCGCCGCGCACGGGATGTATGACGGCGCCGCCCCCAGCGCGGGCGTCATCGCGGGCGTCGGGCAGGTGCGGGGCCGCGAGGTCATGGTGGTCTGCAACGACGCCACCGTGAAGGGCGGCACCTACTATCCCGTCTCGGTCAAGAAGCACCTGCGCGCGCAGGAGATCGCCGAACAGAACAACCTGCCTTGCATCTACCTCGTGGACTCGGGCGGCGCCAACCTGCCGAACCAGGACGAGGTCTTCCCCGACCGCGACCATTTCGGGCGAATCTTCTTCAACCAGGCCAACATGTCCGCCAAGGGCATCCCGCAGCTCGCCTGCGTGATGGGAAGCTGCACCGCGGGCGGCGCCTATGTGCCCGCCATGTCCGACCAGACCATCATCGTGAAGGAACAGGGGACCATCTTCCTCGCCGGTCCTCCGCTGGTGAAGGCCGCGACGGGCGAGATCGTGACCGCCGAGGAGCTTGGCGGCGGCGACGTCCATACCCGCCTCTCGGGCGTCGCGGACCACCTGGCCGAGGATGACGCGCACGCGCTGTCCCTGCTGCGCGACATCGTCGGGGGGCTGAACCGCCCCAAGGCGCTGCAGGTGGAGCTGCGCACGCCGGAAGAGCCTCTCTACGACCCGGAAGAGATCCTCGGCGTCTGTCCCGCGGACCTGAAGAAACCTTACGATATCAAGGAGCTGATCGCGCGGATCGTCGACGGCTCCCGCTTCGATGAGTTCAAGTCGCGCTTCGGCCAGACCCTTGTCTGCGGCTTCGCGCATATCGAGGGGATCCCCGTCGGCATCGTCGCCAATAACGGCATCCTGTTCTCGGAATCCGCGCAGAAAGGCGCGCATTTCGTGGAACTCTGCTCCCAGCGGCGCATCCCGCTGGTGTTCCTGCAGAACATCACCGGCTTCATGGTCGGCAAGAAGACCGAGAACGAGGGCATCGCCCGCCACGGCGCCAAGATGGTCACCGCCGTCGCCACCACGCAGGTCCCGAAGGTGACCATGCTGGTGGGCGGGTCCTTCGGCGCGGGGAATTACGGGATGTGCGGGCGGGCCTACTCGCCGCGCTTCCTGTGGACCTGGCCGACCAGCCGCATCTCGGTGATGGGCGGAGAGCAGGCGGCAGGCGTCCTCGCCACCGTGCGCCGCGACGGGATCGAGCGGAAGGGCGGGACCTGGTCGGCCGAGGACGAGGCCGCCTTCAAGGCCCCCATCACCGCGCAGTTCGAGGCGCAGGGCCACCCGCTCTACGCCTCCGCGCGGCTTTGGGATGACGGGGTGGTGGACCCGCGCGCCACGCGCCGCACGCTGGCGCTGTCGCTCTCGGCCGCGCTCTGCGCCCCCATCGCCGATGCGCCGCGCTTCGGCCTGTTCCGGATGTGACGGCCATGCGCACCCGCTTCACCGACATGTTCGACCTGAAGACCCCCATCGCCTCGGCCCCCATGGCCGGGGCGGCGGGCGGGCGGCTCGCCGCCGCGGTCAGCGCCGCGGGCGGGCTGGGCTTCGTCGGCGGCGGCTATGGCGACGCCGACTGGCTGGAATGGGAGCTGGAGGAGGCCGCGAAGGCCGCCCCCGAGGGGCCCGGCGTCGGCGTCGGGTTCATCACCTGGTCGCTGCAGAAGAAGCCCGCGCTCTTGGACATGGCCCTCGCCCACCGGCCGCGAGCCGTCTTCCTGTCCTTCGGCGACCTGCGCCCCTTCGCGCCGAGGATCGCCGCCGCCGGCGTCCCGCTGATCGCCCAGGTGCAGGACATGGAACAGGCCCGCGCCGCCGTCGATGACGGCGCCGAGGTGATCGTCGCCCAGGGCGCCGAGGCAGGCGGGCATGGCGCGATCCGCGGCGGCATGACCCTGGTCCCCGAGATCGCCGACCTGCTGGCCGCGCGCGCGCCCGACACGGTGCTGTTGGCCGCGGGGGGCATCGCCGACGGGCGCGGCCTCGCCGCCGCGCTCTGCCTCGGGGCGGACGGGGCGCTGGTCGGCTCGCGCTTCTGGGCGGCGGCGGAGGCGCTGGTGCCGCAAGGCTTCCACGACGCCGCCCTCGACGCGGACGGCGACGCAACCCTGCGCACCCGCGCCGTCGACCGCGCCCGCGGCCTGCGCTGGCCGGGGGGCTACACGATCCGGGTCATGCGCTCGACCTTCACCGACCGCTGGCACGACGACCCCGAGGGGCTGGAAAAGGCCCTCCCGCGCGAGGCCCCGCTCTGGCAGGCCGCCTTCGCCGCCGGGGACGCCGCCATCGCCAACCCCATCGTCGGCGAGGCCGTGGGCCTGATCCACCGGGTCCGCCCCGCCGCCGACATCATCGAAGACATGACGACCGGCGCCCGCGCGGCGCTCTCCCGCGCTGCGGACGCAGCCGGGGCAGGGAGGTGATCCAGATGTTCACGAAGATCCTCATCGCCAATCGCGGCGAGATCGCCGCCCGCGTGGCCCGCAGCGCCCGCGCCATGGGCGTGCGCACCGTGGCGGTCTACTCCGAGGCCGACGCCGCCGCGGTCCACGTCGCCGCCTGTGACGAGGCGGTCCCCATCGGCCCCGCCGCGGTGGCCGAGAGCTACCTGAAGGCCGACCGCATCATCGCCGCCGCCAGGGCGACCGGCGCCGAGGCGATCCATCCCGGCTATGGCTTCCTGTCCGAGAACCCGGATTTCGTGGAGGCGGTCGAGGCTGCGGGCCTCGTGTTCATCGGCCCCTCCGCCTCGGCCATCCGGGCCATGGGCCTCAAGGACGCCGCCAAGGCGCTGATGGAGGAGGCCGGGGTCCCCGTCGTCCCCGGCTATCACGGCGAGGAACAGGACCCGCATTTCCTGGCCGGGGAGGCCGACGCCATCGGCTACCCGGTCCTCATCAAGGCCCGCGCCGGCGGCGGCGGCAAGGGCATGCGCCGCGTCGACGATCCGAAGGACTTCGCCGAGGCGCTCGCGGGCGCGCAGCGCGAGGGCCAGGCGAGTTTCGGCGACGGCCGCGTGCTGATCGAGAAATACATCACCTCGCCCCGCCACATTGAAATCCAGGTCTTCGGCGACGGTCACGGGAACGCGGTGCACCTGTTCGAGCGGGATTGCTCGCTTCAGCGCCGCCACCAGAAGGTGATCGAGGAAGCCCCCGCCCCCGGCATGACCGCGGAGATGCGCGAGGCGATGGGCGCCGCCGCCGTGCGCGCCGCCAGGGCCATCGGGTATTCGGGCGCCGGGACGGTGGAGTTCATCGTCGACGGCTCGGACGGGCTGCGCCCCGACCGGTTCTGGTTCATGGAAATGAACACGCGCCTGCAGGTGGAGCACCCGGTGACCGAGGCGATCACCGGGCTCGACCTCGTGGACCTGCAGCTGCGCGTCGCCGCGGGGGCGCCGCTGCCGGTCACGCAAGATGACCTGTCGATCACCGGCCATTCGGTCGAGGCGCGCCTTTATGCCGAGGACCCGGCCAAGGGCTTCCTGCCCCAGACCGGGCGCCTGCACCGCCTGCGCCTGCCGGACGCCCGCGCCCGCATCGACAGCGGCGTGCGCGAGGGGGACGTGGTCACCCCCCATTACGACCCGATGATCGCCAAGGTCATCACCCACGGCGCCACCCGGGCCGAGGCGCTGGGCAAGCTGCATGACGCGCTCGCCGCCTCGGAGATCGCGGGCTGCACCACCAACGCCGCCTTCCTGCAGCGCCTCGTCCGCCATCCCGTCTTCGCGGCGGGAGAGATGGACACCGGCCTGATCGACCGCGAGCTCGACGCGCTGACCGCGCCGCTGCCGCCGATGCGCGAGGCCCCGGCGCTGGCCGCCCTCTCGCTGCTTGGGCTCGATGCGCCGCGCGCGGGGCTGATCGGCGCGAATGACGGCTTCCGCCTCTGGGGCCCGGAGGTGCGGGACGTGACCCTGAAGGCGGGCGAGGAGGACCACCCCCTGTCGCTCGCCATCCACGGCCATGGCCGCTTCAGCGTGACCGACGGGGAAGGGACCTACGCGCTGACCCTCGTGGGCGGCCGCTACGCCGCCGATGACGGCCCGCGCCGCCCCGTCTCCTTCGCCAGGGTGGGCGCCTCGGTCACCGTGATCGCCGGGGGCCGGGCCGCGGCCTTCCACATCCCCGACCCCGAGGCCGCCGCCGACGCGGCCGAGGCCGCCGACGTGGTGACCGCCCCGATGCCGGGCCTCGTGAAGCTCGTCTCGGTCGCCGCCGGGGACCGGGTGGAGGAAGGCGCCGCGCTGATCGTCATGGAGGCGATGAAGATGGAGCACCGCCTGACCGCCCCGCGCGCCGGGGTGGTCGCTGAACTCCTCTGCGCCGAGGGCGCCCAGGTCGAGGACGGCGCCATCCTTCTGCGGCTCGAGGAAGAGGAGACCGCCGATGCCTGACGTCCTGATCTTCGAGATGGGCCCGCGCGACGGGCTTCAGAACGAAAAGCGCATGATCCCGGCGGCGGACAAGATCCGCCTCGTGGACATGCTCAGCGCCTGCGGGTTCCAGAAGATCGAGACGGCCAGCTTCGTCTCGCCCCGCTGGGTGCCGCAGATGGCCGACGGGGCCGAGGTGATGGCCGGCATCGCCCGCCGCCCCGGCGTGCGCTACACCGCGCTGGCGCCCAACATGAAGGGCTACGAGGCCGCGAAGGCCGCGCGCGCGGACGAGGTGGCCGTGTTCGCCAGCGCCTCGGAAGGGTTTTCCCACAAGAACATCAACGCCTCGGTGGCCGAGAGCATCGAGCGCTTCAAGCCGATCATCGCCGCGGCCAAGGCCGACGGGATCCCGGTGCGCGGCTACGTCTCCTGCGTCACCGATTGCCCCTATGACGGCAAGGTGGCCCCGGCGGCGGTGGCGGCGGTGGCCGAGATCCTGGCCGCCGAGGGCTGCTATGAGATCAGCCTCGGCGACACCATCGGCGCCGGGACGCCCGAGAGCGTGGACGCGATGCTCGCCGCCGTCACCGCCGCCGTGCCCGCGTCGATGCTGGCCGGGCATTTCCACGACACCGGCGGAAGGGCGCTGGAGAACATCGCGGCCTCGCTCGACCGGGGCCTGCGGGTGTTCGACGCCTCGGTCGGGGGCCTCGGGGGCTGTCCCTACGCGCCCGGCGCCAAGGGGAACGTGGCGACCGAGGCGGTGGCGCGGCTGATGGCGGCGCATGGCCTCTCCACCGGGCTCGACATGGAGCTGCTGGCCGAGGCGGCTGCTTTCGCGAAAACGCTCAGGGAGGGCGACTGATGGCTTACGAGACCCTGCTTCTGGAGGTGGATGCGCGCGGCGTCGCCACCCTGACCATGAACCGCCCCGAGGCGCATAACGCGATGTCGAAGGCGCTGATCACCGACCTTCAGCAGGCCGCCGCCGATCTCGGCGCGGATGACAAGGTGCGCGTGGTGGTGCTGACCGGCGCCGGGCGCAGCTTTTCGGCCGGGGGCGACCTGCGCTGGATGCAGGCGCAGATGGCGGCGGACCGCGAGACCCGGATGCGCGAGGCGGGGGGGCTGGCGAAGGCGCTGCAGGCGCTCAACACCCTGCCGAAACCGCTGATCGGGCGGATCAACGGCCAGGCCTTCGGCGGGGGCATGGGGCTGATCTCGGTCTGCGACGTGGCGATCGGGGTCACGGGGGCGAAGTTCGGCTTCACCGAGACCCGGCTGGGGCTGATCCCGGCGACCATCTCGCCCTACGTGCTCGCGCGGATGGGCGAGGCGATGGCGCGGCGGGTGTTCATGTCCGCGCGCCTCTTCGGGGCCGAGGAAGCGGTGACGCTGGGGCTGCTGGCGCAGGCGGTGGAGGCCGACGCGCTGGACGCGGCGGTGGAGGCGGAGGTCGCCCCTTACCTCGGCGTCTCGCCCCAGGCGGTGGCGGCGTCGAAGGCGCTGGCCCGCTCCCAGGGGCCGCGGATCGACGAGGACCTGATCGCCGACACCGTCCGCCGCCTCGCCAATACCTGGGAGACGCGGGACGCGCAGGAGGGCATCGCCGCCTTCTTCGACAAGCGCAAACCCGACTGGACGGTCTGAGCCGCGCGAGTCCCCCCGGCACGCCGCGCCCTTGCGCCGCGCGGGCCCCGTGTTGACGGGGCCGCGCGGGGCATGATGATCGGGGCCGGGCCTGCCGCCCCCGAAGGATTTTCCATGACCGCCGCCTCGCCCGATCCCTCCGCCGCCGCGCTGCGGGGCGCGCTGATCGCGCTGCTGCGCCTCGGCGCCGGGCAGGGGGGCTTCTATGGCGCCCCGGATGGTTGGACGGCGGGGGCGGCGCCGGACCTCTCGGCCATGTCCCCGGCGGCCCTGCTGGAGGCCGCGCGGGCCGAGGGCGTCTCCATGCCCGCCGCCGCGGCGCTGGGCCTGTCGCCCGACCTGCCCCCCGACGCCCGCGCCGACCTGTTCCAGTCCGCCTTCGCCGCGCAGGCCCGCGCGGCGCGGCTCTCGGGCGCCCTGCGCGGGCTGGGCGCCGTGCTGGCGGCGGCGGGGATCGAGGCCGCGGCGCTGAAGGGGGCCGCGGTGCTGACCCTCTCGGACCCGCCGCCGAACCTGCGCGACATGGTCGATCTCGACCTGCTGGTCCGCCCCGAAGACATGGCCGGGGCGGTCGAGGCGCTGCGCGATGCGGGGTGGACCGGCGATCACGCGGCGTTCTCGGCGCGCACCGACTATCATTACCCGGCGCTGTTCCCGCCCCCGGGCGGCCCGGCGACGGTGGAGCTGCACCAGCGGCTCGACTGGGCCCGCGGCGGGCCGCTGTCGGCGGATGCCATCCTGTCGCGCGCGGCGCCGTGCCCGCACCATCCCGGCCTGCTGCGCCCGGCGCCGCTGGACCGCGCGGCGCACCTGGTCCGGCACGCCCAGCTGGGGGATCGCGGCTGGGCGCGCGGCACGGCGCGGCTGAAGGATTGCCACGACTGGCGGATGCTGGCGGCGGCGGAGGAGGCGCTGGACGCCGAGGCCCTCGCCGCGCTGGCGGGCTGGGACGGCGCCCGGTCGCGCGCCGCGGCCGAGGCGTTCCTGGTGTTGCAGGAGCGGGCCTGGGGCCGCGACGTCTGCCCGCCCGGCTGGCGGACGAAGCACGGGGCCTGGGTGGAGCGGGCCTGGGCCTCGCTCTGCGATCCGGGCGCCAAGGCGCGGGCGGCGGAGGGCGACGCCTGGGCGGCGCGGCTCGAACCGCTGCGCGACCCGGGGCTGCTGCGGCACGTGCTGGTGGGGCTGACCCTGCCGGGGCGGCGGCGGCGGTTCCTGGCGCGGCTCGGGCTGGGGACGGCGGACCCGGGGAACGGTTGAGGGGGCCGCGCGTTGGGCCGCGCGTCGGGCAGTGCGCCTGCGGCGGGCGCGGCGCCCGCGCGGCGCGGCCGGCGGGGCGCGGGCGGCGAGGGGCCCCGGATGCGAAACGCCCCGCGGGGGGGGGACCCGCGGGGCGTTTCGCGTCCCGGCGGCGCCGGGGTCAGGACCCGCTCTCGGGCTCCTTGTACACACCCTGTTCCTTCAGGGCGTCGACCACCTCGCGCGGCATGTATTTCTCATCGTGCTTGGCCAGCACCTCGCGGGCGACGAACACGCCCTCGGGGTTCAGCGTGCCCTTGGCGATGGTGCCCTGGCCCTCGCGGAACAGGTCCGGCAGGACGCCCTTGTAGACCACCAGCTGGTCGGCATTGCCGTCGGTGACCACGAAGCGGATCTCGGCGCCGTCGCCGCGCACCAGGCTGCCTTCCTTCACCAGCCCGCCGACCTGGATCGGATCCCCGGGCCGGGGCGGTTCCTCGGCGATCTGGGTGGGCGAGCGGAACAGCTCGATCGCGTCCGAGAACCCGATCCCCACCAGCACCGAGGCCGCGGCCAGGAAGCCTGCGCCGATGCCGATCAGCATGATCCGCCGTTTCTTGCGCGTCATCGCCATGGGTGCGTGCTCCTCAGCTCAGTCCGGCCCGGGCCGTGCGGTCCGCCCCTAGATGCGCGCAAGCGGCGGGCGGCGCAAGGGGGCGAGACCAAAGACGTATGCAGGGCCCTGCATATAGCAAGATGCGGCCCGGGTCCTGCGCCCAAGGGGCGCGGCCCCGGTCTTGCGCCCAAGGGGCGCGGGGGGCGGCCTCAGGCCTTGCGCGGCTCCACATGCGCGGTCGCCTCGGCGGCGGCCTCGGCAGCTTCCACCGCCTTGGCCTCGGCCGCCGCCTCCTTCGCCGTGGTCACGGCCTTGCGGGCTTCTCGCCGCGCCTGGCGGGCCTGGCGGCGCGCCTCGGCGGCGTCGACCACCCGCTCCTCCTCGGCCCTCCGGCGCAGCGCCTCGCCCGTCAGACGCTCGAGCGCGGCGTTGATCTCGGCCCCGAAGATGATCGCGGCGCCGGTCAGGTAGAAGAACAGCAGCGTGACGATCACGCCCGCGATGGAGCCGTAGGTGACCGAATAGCTCGGGGCGTTGGCGAGATAGACCGAGAAGGCCGTCGCCCCCGCCATCCACAGCAGCAGCGTCGAGACGATCCCCGGCAGCAGCCGCGCGCCGCGCTGGGAGCGCGAGGGCAGGAACCGGTGCAGCGCCCAGAGAAACCCGATGAAGGCGCCGATGCCGACGCCGTAGCGCAGGAGGCCCGCGCCGAAGGGCGGCTTGACCCCGAACAGGCCTTCGACCGCGGTGAACAGCAGCGGCGCCAGCACGATGGCGAAGCCGAGCAGCGCGAAGGTGGCCGAGCCGAGCAGCACATAGGCCATGCCGATGATCCGCCGCAGGGCGAAATTGCGCACCCGGCGGGATTCGTAGGCGCGGTCGAAGGCGGCGCGGAACGCCTCGACCCCGTTGGAGGCGGCCCAGAGCGCGCCGCCCGCCGAGATGGTCAGCAGCCCGCCGCGTTCCTGCCCCAGCACGTCCGTCAGCACGGGGGCCAGCGTATCCGCCACGTTCGGCGGCGCGGTGGCGAAGAGCCAGTCGATGGCGGCCTGGAGCTCCTCCGGGCCGACCAGCGCCGAGGCGAGGGCTGCGGTGAAGATCATGAAGGGGAACAGCGCCAGCAGCATCGCATAGGCGATGTAGCCCGCGAGGATCCCGCCCTCGTCCGCGTCGAAATGCTTGTAGGCCCGGCCCGCGACCACCGCGCTGTCGCGCAGCGCGTTCCAGAACAGCCCGGCGAGGCGCGAGCCGAAGAGGCGCCGGCCCTCGCCCTCATCCCCCTCGCTTTTCGCGTCGGGGGACAGCTGGGCGAGGTCCTCGGCCCGCTCCGCCGCGTCGTCCTCGGCCGCCGCTTCGGCCCGGGCCGCGGCGCGTCTGTTTTCGGGCGTCATCCGCTCGGTCATCGCGCCGCTCCCTTCGCCGTCGTCGTGTCGTCGGCCCCGGTCAGGGGAACATCGGCGCGGCGGTCAGGCCCGCATCCTCGGGCAGGCCGCACATGATGTTGGCGACCTGCACCGCCTGGCCCGAGGCGCCCTTCACCAGGTTGTCGATCACCGATACCAGGATCGCGCGGCCGGGGCGCCGGTCGGCCACCACGCCGATGCGGCAGAGGTTGGAGCCCTTGACGTGCCAGGTGGTCGGGGCCTCGCCCATCGGCATCACCTCGACGAAGGGCTCGTCGGCGTAGCGCGCGGCGAGGGTCTCGTGGATCTTCGCCGCGTCGCCCTTCACGTAGATGGTCCCCAGGATGCCGCGGTTCATCGGCAAGAGGTGCGGGGTGAAGGACACCTTCACCTCCCGGCCCGCGGCCTTCGACAGCTCCTGGTCGAACTCGGACGTGTGGCGATGGCTGGCGATGCCGTAAGCCTTGGTCCCCTCGGTGACCTCGGAGAACAGCTTCCACTCCGCCGCCGCGCGGCCGGCGCCGGTGATGCCGGTCTTGCTGTCGATCACGATGTCGTCCGGGTCGATGACCGAGGCTTCGAGCAGCGGCACCAGCGGCAGCAGCCCGTCGACCACGAAACAGCCCGTTCCGGCGGCGAGGCGGCAGGTCTTCAGCTCCTCGCGGTAGAACTCGGGCAGGCCGTAGACAGCGGTCTTCTGCAGCTCGGGGGCCATGTGCTCATGCCCGTACCACTTGGCGTACATGGCGACGTCCCGGAGCCGGAAGTCGGCCGACAGGTCCACCACCTTCACCGCTTCGGGGATCGAGGCGATCACCTCCTGCGTCGTGGCGTGGGGCAGGGCGCAGAAGGCGACGTCGATGGCGGACCAGTCGACATCCTCGATGGTGGTCAGCACCGGCAGGTCGCAATGGCTGAACTGCGGATAGACCGCCGACATGGTCTGGCCGGCCTTGGAATTGGCGGTCAGCGCGTCGATGCGGAAATTGGGATGCGAGAGCAGCAGGCGCGTCAGCTCCGCCCCGGTATAGCCGGAGGCGCCGAGGATGGCGGTGCGGACGATGGTCATGGCTTCGCTCCCGTGATCTGGGGCGCCCGCGGTGTCGGGGCGCGTCATCACGGGAATTAGTGCATTGCGGCGCAGGGGGAAAGGGGGCGCGGGGGCGGGGAGGGCGGCCCGGCCCGCCGCGCCGGGCCGGGAAGAGGCGCCCGGGGCGCGGCGCCGCGCCGGTATCGGGCGCCCCTCCTTTCGCCCCGGGGAGCGATCCGCGCCGCGGCGACGCGCGGCCCCCGGGGGGGGCGCGGCGCGGCGCCCCTTGCCCGCGGCGGCGGGTCGGGCGAGGAAAGGGGGCGCCCGCCTGCCGGTCCCGCCTCGCCCCGCCCCGCCCCGCCTCGCTCCGCCCCGCCCCGGCGCCGCTGCGCGTCGCCCGTCGCCCGCCGCTTCGCTTCCTCGCCCCGCCGCCCGCGTGAAAGACCTGCCATGCCCCCGATCCTGCTGCGCCTCGACGCCGTGCTGCGCCGCTTCTTCATCCCGCTCGCGCTGCTCGGCTGGGGGATCGGCGTGCTGCTGGCCTTCTGGGCGGCGGGCTTCCCGGGGCGGGGGGTGTTCCTCGACTACAACCTCAACGCCTGGGTGATGTCGTGGCAGGAGTTCGGCTGGCTGCGCCGGGGCCTCGTCGGCTCGCTTCTGCACCCGTGGTTCGAGGCGGTGGGCCGGTCGACCGGGGCGGTGCGCTGGACCATGATCGCGCTCGACGGCGCCTGCGCGCTGGGCCTGGCCTTCACCGCCCGCGCGGCGCTGCGCGCGCTCGAGGGGGCGGGGGCGCCGCGCCTCGCCGCCGTGCTGCGCTTCGGGCTGATCGTCTCGCCCGTCGGCTTCGTGCAGGTCGGCTGGGACGTGGGGCGCTACGACCACGTCCTGTTCCTGCTGCTGGCGGGGATGGCGGCGGCGCTGCTGCGCGGGCGGGCGCTGGCGGCGGGGCTGACCTGGGCGCTGGCGGCGCTGGTGCATGAAGGGGCGCTGTTCCTCTTCGCCCCGGCGGCGCTGTTCGCGTTCGAGCGCGGGCGCGCGGTCGCGGGCCGGGCGGCGGCGCAGGCGGCGCTGCTGGCGCCCCCGGCGCTGGCCGCGGGGGCGCTGCTGCTGCTCTCGGCCCAGCCCACGGACGCCGAGATCGCCGCGCTCTGGCCGCATCTGGCCAATTACGACAGCGCCTGGGACCGGCCGCTGGTGGTGCTGCCGCTGCACCTGCGCTGGTGGGAGGTCCTCCCCGCCCTGGTCTACGCCGCCGCGCCCTACATGCTGGCGGCGAAGGTCGCGCGCGGGGCGGGGATGGCGCCGCGGGACCTGCTGATGCCCCTGGCGATGAGCGCGCCGCTCTACGCGCTCGGCTGGGACTGGCTGCGCTGGGGGCAACTGGGCTTCGCGGCGATGATCGCGCTGCTGGCGCTGGCGGTGCTGGACCGTCGGCGCGCGGGGCAGGGCGTCGAGGACGCGGGCGAGGCCGGGGGCAGGGGCGCGGGCGAGGCCGGGGGCCCGGGCGCCCCAGCGGACCTGCCCGCCGGGGGCGGGCTCGGCGCCTGGTGGCCCTACCTGCTGCCGCTCGGGCCCCTCGGGGTCGCGCGGGCGCTGCCGCCGCTGGCGCTGCTGGTGCAGGCGCTGACCGGCTGGCAGGCCCCGATCTGAGGGGTCAGAGCCCTCGCCGCCCCGCCTCGGCCCCCGCGCCATGGGCGCCGGTCAGCCGGGCGGGCAGCCCGGCGAGGTCGTAATCGAACCCGTAGCCCATGTCCTTCAGCGGCCGGGGCGAGAGCGCATAGGTCTGCGCGCGCAGGAAATCCATCAGCGCCGCGCCGTCGCGCGCCTTGGCGGCGATGGTCTCGGGCGGGATCGGGGCGCCGATCACCGCCGTCACCTCGCGCCCCACGCGGGTGCGGAATTCGTGGATCAGCAGCGCGAGGCGCAGCGTGTAGTGCAGGTGGCTCGCCACCTGGAAGCGGCGCGAATTGGCGCCGTCGAAATAGACCGGGATCACGGGGACCCCCGACTTGGCCGCCAGCCGCGCGGTGAAGGTCTTCCAGGGCGGGTCGAGCGCCGGGCCGAAGGGGCGGCGCGCGGTGGACACCGTGCCCCCCGGGAAGATGCCGACGATCCCCCCGGCCGCGAGGTGGTCGAGCGCGGCGCGCCGCGTCGCGACGTTGATCCCCCGGGCCGCCTTGTCGCCGTCGAAGCTGATCGGCAGGACGACGCGGGCGACCTCCTCGGCCTTGTTGAACACCTGGTTGGCGACGATGCGGAAGCCGTCCGGGCGCGCGGCCGACAGGATCCGGCCCAGCATCAGCCCGTCGAGGATGCCGAACGGGTGGTTCGCCACCACCAGCGCGCCGCCCTGCGCGGGGATGTTGGCCAGCCCCTGGCCCGGCAGGTTCAGCCCGATGCCGTAGCGGCGGGCGATCACCTCCCAGAAATCGGCGCCCGCGGCGACCTCGTCCTCATAGCCCGCAGCGAGATCCACCAGCCGCCGGCGGCCCGACAGCGTTTCGAACCCGCGCACCATGAGCCGCCCCGCGCGCGTCTGCACGCCCGTCTCGTAGGTGATTTCCCTGGCCACGCCGCCCATGCGCAGGCTCCGTCTCGTCATTCCGCCGCGGCGCCCGCGGGCGCGCGTCCCCGTGCGGATACGCGCCCCGGGCCCCCGCAGGCAAGCCAAGTTTTGCTTCAGCGATCTTTCGAAAACACGAACGGAAACGGCCCCGCCGATTGGCGGGGCCGCGACCATGCCGCGCCGGGGCGCGGAAAATGCGTCCTGTTCCGGACGCCGACCTTGCGATCAGCGCTTGGAGAACTGGAACGAACGACGGGCCTTGCGGCGGCCGTACTTCTTGCGCTCGACCACGCGGCTGTCGCGGGTCAGGAAGCCGGCGGCCTTCAGGGCCGGGCGCAGCGACGGGTCGTAGAGCGACAGCGCCTTGGACACGCCGTGCTTGACCGCGCCGGCCTGGCCGGACAGGCCGCCGCCCTTGACGGTGGCCATCACGTCGAACTGACCGGCCACGCCGGCCACGCCGAACGCCTGGTTCAGAACCATCTGCAGCACGGGACGAGCGAAGTACTCCTCCATCGGCTTGCCGTTCACGACCACGCGGCCGGAGCCGGGGCGAACCCAGACGCGGGCGACCGCGTCCTTGCGCTTGCCGGTGGCGTAGGAGCGGCCGAGCGCGTCGCGCACGGGCTCACGCGGGGCGGTCTCTTCGGCCACGACCTCGATCCCGGAGTCCGCGACCGCATCTTTCAGCTCGTCGAGCGATTTGATCTCTTCGGACATGCTCAGGCGCTCCGGGTGTTCTTCTTGTTCATCGACTTGACGTCGACCACTTCAGGCGACTGCGCCTCGTGCGGGTGCTCGGCGCCCGCATAGATGCGCAGGTTGGTCAGCTGCTTGCGGGACAGCGGGCCGCCCGGCAGCATGCGCTGCACGGCCTTGAACAGCACGCGCTCGGGGAAACGCCCCTCGAGCAGCTGCGCGGCGGTGCGCTGCTTGATGCCGCCCGGGTGACCGGTGTGCCAGTAGTACACCTTGTCGGCGCGCTTGTTGCCGGTCATCTGCACCTTGTCGGCGTTGATGACGATAACGTTGTCGCCCATGTCCATGTGCGGGGTGAACGAGGGCTTGTGCTTGCCGCGGAGGCGCATGGCGATCAGGGAGGCGAGCCGCCCCAGCACCACGCCTTCCGCGTCGATCACGACCCACTTCTTGTCGATGTCGGCCGGTTTGGCGGAGAAGGTCTTCATTGTCGATCCGTCTGTCCTGGCTGGCGCGAGCGGCGCCGGCGGGCGGTTTCAGGGCGGGCGCGGCGTGGGCGATTCCCGTCAAAGGAAACCCTCCGCGCCGCGGATGGAGGGCTTCTAGGGGCAAGCCCGGGGCAAGTCAATTCCCCTTCGTTCCAAAAATCTCAATGAAATCAATGGCGGTGTGCGTGTGGTATCAGGATACCCCACTAATTTCACCCCCCGAAGACCACCGCGTGCATGATCCGCCCCGGAAGCAGGGTGAACGCCCCGGCGATCAGCAGCGCCCCGAGGGTCAGCCCGCGCATGATCTTGCGGTGTCGGTCGATCCGCCCGGCCCGCGCCGCGCGCACCGCGAAGACCAGCGAGACGAGCGCGACGACCGAGAGCGCGTGGATCGGCGACGGCCTGCCGTTCCAGATGTCGAAGATGGCGAAGGAGCTGAGCGCCGCGGCTGCCCGCGCCGCGCCCGCGGCCGAGCGTGTCGCCGCGCCGGCGGCCGGGCGCGTCACCGCGCCGGCGGAATGGCGTAGGTCAGGCTGGCGTGACAGACCGGCCCCTCGACCCCGGGCGAGAACACCGTCGCATCCCCCACCGCCAGCGTCTTGCCGAGCTTCATCAGCTTCGCCTCGACCACCAGGTCCTTCGGCTCGGGCTTGCGCATGAAATTGATCGCGCAGTTGGTGGTCACCGTCAGCGCCTGCCGCCCGATCATCCCCAGCACCACCACGTAGAAGGCGCAGTCGACGGCGGTGAACATCGCCGGGCCCGACACCGTGCCGCCCGGGCGCAGCTCCGCCTCGGTGATCTTCATGCGCAGCCGCGCCTCCATCGAGGCCATCTTCTCGATCGTGAACTTGCCCCGCTGCTGCGGGAACACCTCGTCGAGGAACTCCTCGAGCTCCCGCTCATTCATCACCGGCTCGCGCTGCGCCATCCCATGCCTCCCGTTCATGCACATGTTGATGTCTTCGGGTCGGCATACCGCCCGGTATCCCGCCCGCGCGCAAGCCCTTCCTGCGGCCCCGGCGCTCCGCTAGTCTCCGGCCCGAGCCCCAAGGGAGGAGTGACGCATGACCCAGGACGCCCCCGAGATCCTGATTTCCGAGCGCATCGGCGCCGTGCACCGGCTGACGCTCGACGACCCGAAACGCCTCAACGCGCTGTCCGAGGAGATGCTGGCCCGCCTCCAGGCCGAGATCGACGCGCTGGCGGTGGACAAGACCGTGAAGGCGCTGGTGATCCGCGGGACCGGCAAGGCGTTCTGCGCGGGGCACGACCTCAAGCAGATGCAGGCCGCCCGGCAGGCGCCCGATGGCGGGCGCGGCTATTACAACGCGCTGTTCGCGCAATGCGCGCGGTTCATGACCTCGGTCCGCCGCCTGCCGATCCCGGTGATCGCCGAGGTGCATGGCGTGGCGACGGCGGCGGGCTGCCAGCTGGTCGCCACCTGCGACATGGCGGTGGCCGAGGAGGGCGCGCGCTTCGGCGTCAACGGCGTCAATATCGGCCTGTTCTGCTCCACCCCCATGGTGGCCCTGTCGCGCAACATCGCCCCGAAGAAGGCGTTCGAGATGCTGACCACCGGCGCTTTCGTGGGCGCGGAAGAAGCGGAGCGGCTCGGCCTCGTGAACCATGTCGTCCCCGCCGAGGCCCTCTCGCAGGCGGCGCTGGAGCTGGCGGGCCGGGTGGCCGAGAAGCTCGGCGCCGCGGTGAAGATCGGCAAGGAGGCGTTCTACGCCCAGGGCGAGATGTCCCTCGACGCCGCCTATGCCTATACGGGCCGGGTGATGGCCGAGAACATGCTGCTGCGCGATACCGAGGAAGGGGTGAACGCCTTCCTCGAGAAGCGCAAACCCGACTGGGCGGAGGGCGCATGATCCGGGAAGCGATCCTCGCCGCCGCCCTGGCGCTGTCGGCGCTTCCCGCCGGGGCCGAGAGCGGGACCGCCCCGAATCTCGACTGGGAGGTGACGCGCGACCCGGCCATCGCCGCCGCCGCGCCGAAGCTCGCCGCGTTCCTCGCGGCAGAGACCGCGGACCTTCTGCACCTGGCGCGGGACGAGGCGGCCGAGGCGGCGGCCCGCGCGGCCGAGGACGGGCGCACGCCGCGCCGTCAGGTGTTCAAGGCGACCGAGGCGGCCCGCGCCGTCACCCCGCGCTTCGTGTCGGTCCTGCGCACGACCGAGCGGTACCAGGGCGGCGCCCATGGGGGCCTCTGGTTCGACGCGCTGACCTGGGACAAGACCACGGGCGACGTGATCGGCCTCGACCTGATCTTCCCGCCGACGCGGGAGGGGGCGCGGGGCCTCGAGGCGCTGGTCATGGCGCTCAAGGCCGACCTGCTGGCGCGCGAGGGGCTGTGGCGCGAGTCCATCGCCTATTCCACGCCGCTGGACCCGGCGGCGCTGGGCAATTTCACGCTGGAACCCTCCACCCAGGCGGGGCGGATCGGCGGCATCGCCTTCCACTACGCGCCTTATGAGCTGGGGCCCTTCGCGCTTGGCCCCCAGACCGCGGTGATCCCGCAGGCGGTGTTCGCGGACGGCGTGGCGCCGGAATTCCAGCGCCTGTTCGGCGGCGCCCCGGCGCGCTGAGGGCCGCCACCGCCGCAAAGAAGAACGCCGCGCCCGGTTGGGCGCGGCGTTCCCGCGTTTTCAGGGATGCGCCGTCAGGCTCAGAGCATCTCGATGGCCAGCGCGATGCCCTGGCCGCCGCCGATGCACATGGTGATCAGGCCGTATTTGCCGCCGATCCGCTCCAGCTCGTACATCGCCTTGATGGTGACGATGCCGCCGGTGGCGCCGATCGGGTGGCCGAGGGCGATGGCGCCGCCGTTCGGGTTCACCTTGGCGGTGTCGAGGCCGAGGCCCTTGTTCACGGCGCAGGCCTGGGCGGCGAAGGCCTCGTTCGACTCGATCACGTCGAACTGGTCCGCGGTCATGCCCAGCTTGGTCAGCAGGTTGGTGACCGCCGGGACCGGGCCGATGCCCATCACCTCGTGGCGCACGCCGGCATGGGCGTAGCCGAGCAGCTTGCACTTGGGCTTCAGGCCCGCCTTCTCGGCCGCCTCGCGATCCGCCAGCACCACCGCGGCGGCGCCGTCATTGATGCCCGAGGCGTTGCCCGCGGTGACCGAGCCGTCCTTGCGGAAGGCCGGGCGCAGGCCGGCGAGCTTCTCGAGCGAGGTCTGCTTGGGGTGCTCGTCGGTGTCGAAGGGCACCATGTCCCGGCGCACCTTCACCTCGATCGGGGCGATCTGCGATTTGAAATAGCCCTCGGCGATGGCCTTCGCGGCGCGCTCCTGGGACTCCATCGCGAAGGCGTCCTGCTCCTCGCGCGAAATCTGGTGCTCGTCGGCGACGTTCTCGGCGGTGACGCCCATGTGCCCGACGCCGAACGGGTCGTTCAGCGCGCCGATCATCATGTCGTTCATCTTCAGGTCGCCCATCTTCTGCCCGAAGCGGCCCTGCTGGAACGAGTGGGGCGAGCGGGACATCGACTCGGCGCCGCCCGCGACGGCGTAGGCGACGTCGCCGAGCATGATGTGCTGGGCGGCCGAGGCGATGGCCTGGGCGCCGGAGCCGCAGAGGCGGTTGACGTTGAAGGCGGGGACTTCCTCGGGGATGCCGGCCTGCACCGCGGCGACGCGCGAGAGGTACATGTCCTTCGGCTCGGTGTTGATCACGTGGCCGAACACGACATGGCCGACCTGGCCCGCCTCGACGCCCGCGCGCTCCATCGCGACCTTGGTCACGTGGGTGGCGGTGTCGGTCGGGGCGATGCCGGCGAGCTTGCCGCCGAAGGTGCCGATGGCGGTGCGGGCGCCGTCGAGAATCACGACTTCACGAGTCATTGGGGTTTCCTCTCTTGTTCGTTGGGGCCTTGGGTCTTGGCCTTCAGTTAACGCCCGATGCGGCGCGCGGAACAGCGCGCCCGTGGTCGCCGCGACGCAAACGCGCGGCGGGGGCGCTTCGGCGGCGCAGCATGGGCCGGGGGCGGGCCGGGCGCAAGCGCCGCCGGCCGGGCCGGGCGGTCACGTTCGGTCGCGCGGCGCGGCGCGGCGGGCAAGGATCGGGCCGTCGGGCCGGGACATGCGAAAGGAAACTGCGCGCCGGGCGCGGGGGCGCCGAATCGCGCGCGACGCCGGGCGGGGCAGGGCGGCGGGGGCCGCCGACCGCGTGTCCGGCGATATGTGATCACGAACCCCGAGGCGCGTGATCACATTTCCGGCGGCCAGGGGCGCTTCGCCTCGGCCGCGGCCCAGTCCGCGACCCATTCGGGCAGGGGCGGGTTCCAGTCCTCCTGCCCCATCGCCTCGGCCACCCTGTCCATCGGCACGATCCCGTCCGGCCCCGCCACCACCGCGCGGTAGACGGCGTTATGGGCCGGGACCCCGCCCGCGAGGGTGAGATGCTCGAGATAGATGAACCTGTCGTCGCGGCCGATGGCGCGGGTGCGGATCTCCATCTTCGCGAAGGGGATGACGCGGCGGCGGTACTGCACGCAGGCGCCCGCCATGGTCAGCCGCCAGCCATTGGCCTGCACAGCCTTGATCAGCCCCGAGCGGATGGCGACGGGGATCCGCCCGAGATCCATCAGCGTCATGGTGCGCCCGTTGTTGAGCTCCATGAACGGGTCGATGTCCCAGGGCCAGCAGCGGGTGTGCACCACGTGGACGTCCCCCGGCGCCAGCGGCGGCATGCGGCTGGCGCGGAAGATCGAGAGGGCGGCGCGCAGATAAGGGTACATGGCGGGCTCCGAAAGGCGTGTCGCGCGCAATGTGGCGCCGCGGCCGGGCGGGGGAAAGGGTGACGTTGGGGCCGGGGGCTCGGGGGGCGCCGCGCGTCAGACCCCCAGCGCCCAGAGCCAGAGCGGCAGCGAGGCCACCGATCCGGCCATCGCCGTCACCAGGGTGGCGGCGGCCCAGGGCGTCTCCTGCACCCGCGCGCATATCGCCGGGTAGGCCGCCATCATCGGGCTCGCCGCCGTCAGGGCCATGCCGACGGCGCGCGGGTCCTGCCAGGACCCGATCAGCAGCGCGACGGCCCCGAGGACGAGGGCGGGGTGCAGGACCAGCTTGGCGGCCGCCACCTCGGGGCGGTCGCGCCGGGCCGTGCCCTCGGGCAGGTGCGCCAGCGCCGCGCCCACGGCGATCAGCGCCACCGGCGTCGCGGCGCCCGAGAGCAGCGCGATCACCGTGCCCGACGGCCCCGGCAGGCCGATCCCCGACAGCGACAGGACCGCCCCGAGGATCACCGAGCCGAGCAGCGGGTTGGAGGTGAAGGCGGCTTTCAGGAGCCCCCAGGCCGCCCGCAGCGGCGAGGCCCCGCCCCCCCGCTGCGCCAGCGCCAGCGACAGCGGCACGGTCATCGCGTTCTCGACCAGCAGCGCGTTGGCCAGCACCATCGCCCCCATCTCGGGGCCCAGCGCCAGCGTCACCAGCGGATAGCCGATGAAGCCCGAATTCGGCCCCGCCGCGCCCATCGCCCCGACCCCGGCCCGCGCATGGGGTCGCCCGCGCAGGCGCAGAAGGACATAGGTCGCGACCAGCAGCGCCAGCGAGGCGCCCGCGTAGCCCGCCGCCATGCGCCAGTCCAGCACCTCGGTCACGCCCCGCTCGACGAAGGCGCGCACGATCAGCGCCGGCATCGCGATCCACAGGATCAGCGCGCCCAGCGCCCGCCCGCCCTCGGGCGACACGATCCCCCCCTTCGCCGCGGCCCAGCCGATGGCGACGAGGGCGAAGACGGGGGCGACGATCTCGAAAACGGCGAGCATGGGCGAATCGAACCTGCGACGGATGGGGAATGCCGGGACGCTTAACATGCGCAGCATCTCGCCGCCCGCGCGCGCTTCGCCGCGGGCGCCCCGGCGGCGTTTCCCCCGCGCAGCGTTTGCGTCGCGCGCCCGAAAGGCGTAAACCGCGCCGCAACCTGAAAATCCCACGCGCGCGCGGAGCTCCCCGATGTCCAAGCCGAAGAAAGTCGTCCTCGCCTATTCCGGCGGCCTCGACACCTCGATCATCCTGAAATGGCTGCAGTCCGAATATGGCTGCGAGGTGGTGACCTTCACCGCCGATCTCGGCCAGGGCGAGGAGCTGGACCCCGCGCGCAAGAAGGCCGAGCTGCTCGGCATCAAGCCCGAGAACATCTTCATCGAGGACGTGCGCGAGGAATTCGTGCGCGACTTCGTGTTCCCGATGTTCCGCGCCAACGCGGTCTACGAGGGGCTGTACCTGCTGGGCACCTCCATCGCCCGGCCGCTGATCTCCAAGCGGCTGGTGGAGATCGCCGAGGAGACCGGCGCCGACGCCGTCGCCCATGGCGCCACCGGCAAGGGCAACGACCAGGTGCGGTTCGAGCTGTCGGCCTATGCGCTGAACCCCGAGATCAAGGTGATCGCGCCGTGGCGCGAGTGGGACCTGACCTCGCGCACGCGGCTGATCGAATACGCCGAGGCGCACCAGGTGCCGGTGCCCAAGGACAAGCGCGGCGAGGCGCCGTTCTCGGTCGACGCGAACCTGCTGCACACCTCTTCCGAGGGCAAGGTGCTCGAGGATCCGGCGCAGGAGGCGCCCGATTACGTCTACCAGCGCACGGTGAACCCCGAGGACGCGCCCGACACGCCCGAATATATCGAGATCGGGTTCGAGAAGGGCGACGCGGTGTCGATCAACGGCGTCGCCATGTCCCCGGCCACGATCCTGACCGAGCTGAACGAGTACGGCCGCAAGCACGGCGTCGGCCGTCTTGACCTGGTCGAGGGCCGCTACGTTGGCATGAAGTCCCGCGGCATCTACGAGACCCCGGGCGGCACGATCCTGCTCGAGGCCCATCGCGGCATCGAGTCGATCACGCTTGACCGCGGCGCCGCCCACCTGAAGGACCAGCTGATGCCGCAATACGCGGAGCTGATCTACAACGGCTACTGGTTCTCGCCCGAGCGCGAGATGCTGCAGGCGCTGATCGACAAGAGCCAGGAGCACGTCACCGGGACCGTGCGCCTGAAGCTCTACAAGGGCTCGGCCAACACCGTCGGCCGCTGGTCGCCGTTCTCGCTCTACTCCGAGCAGCACGTGACCTTCGAGGAGGACGCCGGCGCCTACGACCAGAAGGACGCCGCGGGCTTCATCAAGATCAACGCCCTGCGGCTGCGCCTGCTGGCCAACCGCAACAAGCGCGGGTGATTTCGAGGGGAGGGGAAGGGGTCTCGACCCCTTCCTCCCCCCTCGCGCTCCCCCCTCCATCCCCTTGCGGGCGCCTGGGGGCAGGCTGGGAGGGAGATCGGGAAAGGGCGGCGCATGGCGTCGCCCTTTTCGCGTTCCTAGAGGCGGCGCGTCATGGTGATGGAGGTGGGGCGCGCGTAGCCCGCATGGGCCGTCTCGGCGGTCTTCACAAAGCCCATGGCGGCGAAGGCGGCGTGGTTTTCGGTCAGCTCGATGCGGGTCTGCAGGCGCAGGGCGGGCAGGGCGCGGGCGCGGGCCTCCTCCGCCGCCGCCTCGACCAGCGCGCGCCCGATGCCGCGGGATTGCGCGCCCGGCGCAACGGCGATTTTCCCCAGGTAGAGCGCGTCCTCCTCGGGCCGGGCATAGAGGCAGCCGAGAAGCGCGGGACCGTCATGGGCCAGGAGCAGGATTTCGGCCTCCGCCTTGGCGGCGAAATCCGCCGCGCTCATGGCGTGGAGCGAGGAGGGCGGGTTGATCCGCCCCTCCATGAAGGCGAAAGCCGCGGCCAAGAGGGCGCGCAGCGCGGCCCAGTCGTTGAAAGCGCCGTCATGGCGGGTGATGCGCAGCGGCATGGGCAGGTCCGGCAAGGAAAGGCCCCGGGGCCGGGGCGTCGCCGCCGCATCCTGCGCCCGCCCCCCGCGCCCCCGCAAGCCCGGTTGCGAGCGGCCCTCGCGCGGGGCAGGATCGGCGGCATGACCCTCGAACTCGACCACATCGTTCTCGGCTCGCTCGACCTCGACCGCGACGGCAAGGCGCTGGAGGCCCGTTTCGGCGTGCCCGCCCAGGGCGGCGGCGCGCATCCGGGCATGGGCTCGCGCAACCTGCTCTGGGGCCTCGGGCCGGTCTATCTCGAGCTGATCGGCCCCGATCCGGCGCAGGAGGCGCCCGCAGTCGGGCTGCCCTTCGGCCTGTCCACACCGGCGACGCGGGCGCGGCTCGCGGACGGCCCGGCGCCGGTGGCATGGGTGCTGCGGGCCCGCAAGGGCGTCGGCCTCGGCGCCGTGGAGGCCGCGGCGACGCTGTGCCCGGCGCCCATCGGGCCGCTGACGCCGATGTCCCGCGGCGATCTCTCGTGGCGGCTGACCATCCCCGGGGACCGCATCCCCGCCTGCGGCGGCGTGGTCCCGTCGCTGATCGACTGGCCCATGGGCGGCTGCCCCCCGGCGCAGGCGATGGCGGGCGGGCCGATGCGCCTCTCGCGGCTGCTGCGGCGGGCGGACCCGGCGGCCGAGGCGGCGCTCGCGGCCCTCGGGGCCGACGCCCTCGCCCCGGAGGGCGAGACCGACGGCGGCCCGCTGCGCGTGGTCCTCGACACCCCGATGGGGCCGGTGGCGTTCGGCTGAGGCCCGCCCCCGCGCATGACGACGCCGCCGCGCCCGGCAAGGCGCGGCGGCGTCGGTATTTCCGGCGGCGTGCGCTCAGGCGGCGCCGGCCTCGCGGAAATCATCGAAGGCCTTCAGCGCCTTGGCGCCGTACATCAGCGACGGGCCGCCGCCCATGTAGAGGCACATGGAGACCGTCTCGGCGATCTCCTCGCGCGTTGCGCCAAGCCGCATCGCCGCCTTGACGTGGAACCCGATGCAGCCGTCGCAGCGCACGGCGATGCCGATGGCCACGGCCATCAGCTCCTTGGTCTTGGGGTCCAGCGCGCCCTCGGCGGTGGCGGCGGCGGCGAGCTTGTGGAACCCCGAGGCGACGTCCTTCTGCGCGCCCCGGAATTCGGCGAGTTCGGCATTGGTGTCCTTGAGGAAGTCGTTCCAGTCCATTGCGGCGCCCCTTGCGCAAAATGTTGCATTCGCGAAAACGAATAGGAGCGCCGCGCCCCCGCCGCCTTGCGCTGGATCAAGCGGACGCCGCGGAAGGGGCGCATCGCGCCGCGCAGGACCCCGCGCGGCCCCTCTCGCGTCCCGCCGCAGTCCCGCCGCCCGCCCTCCGCGCCCCCCACGCGCGCCGCCCCTGCCGCGCGATCCCGCCATGCGGGCGCGCGCCGCCCTTGCGCCCGGGCGCGTCCCGCGTCATGAGAGATCGCATGACTGACGCCCGCACCGATCCAGGCGCCTGGACGCTTCCGAACCTGCTCACGTATTTCCGCGTGGCGGCGGCCCCCATGGCCGCCATCGCCTTCGCGGCCTTCGAGCGGCCCTTCGCCGACCAGCTCGCCCTCGCGCTCTTCATCGTGGCCGCGGCCACCGATTACCTCGACGGCTGGCTCGCCCGCCGCTGGGACCAGGTCAGCGCGCTGGGCCGCATGCTCGACCCCATCGCCGACAAGGCGATGGTGATCACCGCCCTCGCCGTCATCCTGGCGCTGCGCGGCCCGGACCCGCTGTTCCTGCTCCCCGCCGCCGCCATCCTGCTGCGCGAGACCATGGTCTCGGGCCTGCGCGAGGCGCTGGCGGGCAAGGTGGTGATCCATGTCACGATGCTCGCCAAGTGGAAGACCACGGTGCAGATGGCCGCGCTCGGCCTGCTGCTCGCCGCCGGCTGGGCGCAGCAGGAGCGCGACTTCCGGTTCTGGGAGCTTCCGCCCGACGTTTACGAGGGGATGCTTTCGGGCGCCTTGCCCGACCGCTTCGACGTGGTCATGTGGGAGAGGCTGGCGACCGGCCTCGAGTGGGGCGGGATCGCCTGCCTGTGGATCGCCGCGCTGCTGACGGTCTGGACGGGGGCGGAGTACCTGGCCAAGGGGATCGCCGCGCTGCGCGAGGGAGGGAACTGATGCGGATCATGTATTTCGCCTGGCTGCGGGAGCGGATCGGCGCCTCGTCCGAGGAGATCGAGACCGGCGCCGCCACCGTGGACGCGCTGGTCGAGGAGCTGCGCGCGAAGGAGCCGCGCTATGCCGCGGCCTTCGAGGACACCTCCGCCCTGCGCGTGGCGCTGGACCAGGAGGAGGCGGCCTTCGACGCCCCCCTCGCCGGCGTGCGCGAGGTGGCCTTCTTCCCGCCCGTCACGGGGGGCTGAGCATGTCCGCGCGGATCCATGTCGGGGTGCAGGAGGGCGATTTCGACATCGCGGCCGAGATCGACCGGATGTGCGAGGGCCGCGCCGATATCGGCGCCGTGGTCACCTTCTCGGGCCTCGTGCGCGACATGACCAAGGCCGAGGACGGCAAGCCCGTCTCGGCCATGGAGCTGGAGCATTACCCCGGCATGACGGAACGGTCGCTGGAGAAGATCGCGGCCGAGGCCGCCGAGCGCTGGCCCTTGCAGGCGGTGACGCTGATCCACCGCTACGGGCCCCTGCTGCCCGGCGACCGGATCGTGCTGGCCGCCGCCGCCTCGCCCCATCGCGGCGCGGCCTTCGAGGCGGCGGAGTTCCTGATGGACTACCTCAAGACCCGCGCCCCCTTCTGGAAGAAGGAGACGACGCCGGACGGGGCGAGCTGGGTCGACGCCCGCGACGCGGATGACGCCGCGGCGGCGCGCTGGGCGAAGGGGTGATGTGACGGCGGCCTTTCGGGGCCGCCGTTTTGCGAGGGGGAGGGAGGGGTATGCATACCCCTCCCTCCC